>NZ_RBXO01000003.1 GCF_003634935.1 Saccharothrix australiensis | reverse complement strand
CCCGTATGCCCAGGTCAGCGGCCTGTACCTGGGGGTCGGGCGATCAGTCGGGTGATCACCACTCCTGGGAGCGCCGGAACGCCTGGGTGCGGCGGCCGGGGCTGTCGTCGCCCGCGCCGCTGTTGCACTTCCGGTGCTCGGGCCTGGCGTTGGCCACCGACGCCACACCGCCACGCGACCGCGCCCGCCGATGTCCGGTGGTGTAGCTCATGCGGTGGTTGGGCGGCAGCGTCATGTCGATCTGCAACCCACACCGGTGACACACCGGCGGTTGCTTCTTCGTGGCCGCGACGACCCTTCGCCACGGCCTGCCTTTGCGTCCCTGCCAGCGCGCCACGTCCACCACCTCGGACATGCGCGTGCCCCGCACCACGAAGTGGTGCGGGGCACGGGCCGGGAGCCGATCCCCGGCTACTCGGCACGGGTAGCAGGTCGGGGCGCAGCGTCCGATGAAGACACTGCACCAACGTGGGACACCATACGTTCGGTGCTGGTCAGCGTGCAAGCGTGCTGATCATGCGCCGCGTAGCGTGCGCCGCAGCATCACGAAGTGGTGTGCTGCCGCAACCGGGTCGCGTCCGTCCCGTTCGGCCGCGTGCGCGACCATGACCGCCTTCTCGGGTGTGACGCGGTCGGCGAGCAGCACGTCGACGGCGTCGGCCATCGCGCGCGTGACGCCCATCAAGGTCAGGTGCTGCTCCGGTG
Organism: Saccharothrix australiensis; assembly: GCF_003634935.1. Classification (NCBI taxonomy): domain Bacteria; kingdom Bacillati; phylum Actinomycetota; class Actinomycetes; order Pseudonocardiales; family Pseudonocardiaceae; genus Saccharothrix; species Saccharothrix australiensis. Next base: position 21,955 of record NZ_RBXO01000003.1, on the reverse strand, counting down.
TGAGCACCAGGACCGTGCCGTCGGTCGACACGGCGAAGGTGCGGATGGTCAGGTGCACGGGTCCTCCGGTGGGTGCCGCTTGTCGTAGCTGGCCTGGGCCTGGGACAGGTCCCACGTCCTGGTGCGGCGGGTGCCGTACGCGTGCCAGCCGTCCTCGCTGGCCCATCGGCGGATCGTGCCGGGCGCGACGCCGTAGTGATGCGCGATGGCCTCGGTGTCGAGCAGCCGCAGTCGGGCCTTGATCATCGGGTGCGCACCCCCTGCTGGTCGGCCAGGCGCAGCCAGTCGCGGCGCGGCCAGACCCCGCCGCAGCCGCCGCACTCCAGGTCACCGGCGACCGGGTACCACAGTGGGTAGCCGCACCAGCTGCCGTCGTCGAACAGCTCTGGGCACCAGCCGATCGGGCGGGCCGGGCGCGGTCCGCCGGTGAGCGCGCGCAGCTGATCGCGCACCAGGCGCACCGCCCAGCACAGGTGACCGGCCCACTCCTGCCGCAGCGCCAGCTCGGCGTGCGCGGCGATGGCCCGGCAGATGTCGGCCACCGAGCCGGACCCGCGCCCGCGCCCGCGGTGGAACAGGTCCGCGCCGTCGACGAGGTACGGCACGGCGCGGCCGGCGGCGGTGTCCAGGACGCGGTGCCGGTAGCCGCCCAGCGCGTCGGCGGGGTGGATCAGGTCTCCCGGTTCGACCCACCGGGTGCGCGCGTCGACCAACGCCGACCACGTCAGGTTCAGCGGCGTGCCGGGTGCCTGGCCCCGCGGTGCGCGGGCGGCCTGCTCGCGCACCGGCGGCACGATCAGCTCGGGCCGGTCGAGGTCGCCCCACCGGTCCGGGATCTCGACCAGGGCGTCGCGCATCTCGTCGGCGCAGCGACCGCAGACCCGCAGCCCGTGGCGCGCCTCGCGGGCGCCCCGCCGGCGGCGTGCACACGCCGGGGTGATGCACAACCCGATGTCGGGTACCACGTTCACCGGCCACCCCTGCCGAACGCCAGGCCCCACAGCCGGTCGGTCCCGGCCAGGTAGGCGTCGACGATCAGCTCTCCGACGGTGAGGTGGTCGGCTGGTCGACCGGCCGGGCCCGACACCTCGGCCGCCTGGTGCTCGGCGGTCACCACGGTGGCCGCCGGCGCGGGCCGTTCGACACGCGGCGGTCCGGGGTGGATGTGGACCGGTACGCGGACCGGGTCGACGACGACCCGGTGCTCGGCGACGGTGCGGGCGTGGCACTGGTCGGCGGCGTCACCCCGGCGGCCGTCGCGCACGACGCGCTGGACCGCCGCCGCACGGGCGATGACCTCCAGCCGTGTGGCGAACGAGGTCGCGCAGCGGGCGGCGTCGGCCAGCACGGCGGTGAACCGGTGGGTGTCCAGTCGTATGGCGAGTGTCTTGGTGGCCACTCGGTTCGCTCCTCGGGTCAGGTCCGGCGTGCGGACGGGTAGACGTGGACACCTCGGCCCCAGTGGGGGCGCGTGCCCTGCGGACAGGTCTCGCGGTGCGCGGTGTGCACCCGGTGGCCGTGGTCGAGCGCGCCCGCGACCTGGCCGGCCGTGAGCGGGTGGCAGCGCACGCCGCGGTCGTCGACCGACAGCAGCAGCCGCCCGGCGGGTGAGGGCTCAGCGTCGACCGGTGTCGACCCGCCGTCGCAGGTGGTCGCGTGCACGATCCGGCCGTGGCACCACCCGCACGGCTGCACGTGGGCGGCGATGTCGCGGCGCGCCTGGTCCACCGGCAGCAACCGACGGCCCGGCGCGGTCGGCGCGGTCGGCGCGGGCAGCGCGGGGTGCGCGCCCTGCGGGTGTGCGACGTCGGCGAGCTGGACCCGACGCCAACAACCGGGGCCTTGGCGTCGGCCGCCGTGTGGCGTCACGCACTGTTCGCCGTGCGCGACGCCGCAGCCCTCGGGCGGTGGCGGACAGGCCGTGCGGTGGACGTCGTCGTACTCGCGCGGTGGCCGCCGGTAGAGCCGGACGCAGTCGGTGCCCACCGGCGCGCCGCAGCCCTCCGGTGGTGGCGGGCACGCCACCAGACGCGCGTGTTCCTGCTCCTGCAACAGGTCGTAGGTGTGCTGGGCGTGGTGCTGGCGACGGCGGATCACGGCGGGAACTCCCTTCCGGGTGGCTGGCTGCGCTGGGGGTTCGGTGGTGGGGCTGCGCGGGATCGGCGGTGGTAGATGTCCGGTGCGGAGCTGTCGCGGGCCGGTTGTGTCTCGCGGGGGATGGCTTGGGGGCTGTGTGTAAGCGCGTGCCCGACCCATCCCGGACCCTTCGCGGCATCAGCCGTCGGGTGATGGTGATGCTGTTCGTCCTGATCAGGGCGTGCGTGTCCGCTGGTCGGTTGATCACCGGGTGGTGGTTGACCGTGGTCGTGATCAGGATCGCGATCAACGTCGGAATCATCGACGTGGTCGTGTTCGGTCGGTGGTTCGTCGGTGATCGGTTGCTGATCGACCAGGTGCGCCCAGTCGTCGCGGTCGAACAGGGCGGGATCGCGGGCGGCCCACTCGGCGCGTTCGGCGTCGGTGGGCACGGGCAGCAGGCTCATCCCTGCCTCGTCCGGTGTGCGGTGCCCCTTGTACTCGTTGCAGCGCGCACAGCAGATGACGAAGTTCTCTCCGTCGCGCCCGGCCGGGGCGTCGGGGTCGACGTGGTCGTACTGGAGGAACTTTCGCCGGTCACGGGCGCGGCCTGCCTTGGCGGACAGCTTCCCGGATCGGCAGTAGCGGCAGCATCCGCCGTCGCGCTCGAACACGAGCGCCTTGAGCCGGCTGTCCCGGAGGTCTGCGGTCTGGGCGCGGTTGCGCTCGTACTCCTTGCGGCTGGGGTTGCGTCGGAGGAAGGCGTGCAGGCGGTAGGTGTAGCCGTCGATCCACTCGTCGCCGAGGCAGTCGCAGTCGTCGCCGCGTCGGTGCAGCTTGGCGGGTTGGCCCAGGATGGGCTTGGTCAGCAGGGTTAGGACCCTTTTGCTGCTGACCAGCGACCGCGCGGTCGACTCGTCCAGGTAGCCGTTGCTGGTGTGGTGGCTGGCGCGGGACATCAGCCGCTGGTGTGACGCCTGCAAGGCGTCGATCAGCGCTCGCCTGCCCTCGGCGAGGACAGTCCACACCGGATCGCTGTCGAAGGTGTCGCTGGTGAGGAAGTACGGCATCAGGCGGTCCTGCGGCGGCGTGCCCGCGCGGCCTGGTAACGCCGCTCGCCCGTGCACACCCACGGGTCACGGTGTCCGGCCCAGTGCAGCCGGTGCGCCTCGCGGTGCACCAGCTGGGCCAGCGTGCCCGGCCGGGTGTCGGCGGCGTCGTCGGCGACCAGGCGGCCGATCACGTCGTCCCCGACCAGTCCGGCGACCTCGACCACCAGGTCCAGCAGCAGCTCCGGGTTGTGGCGGCCGACGTCGACGAGCACGGCCAGGCGGGCGTGCTGGCCCTGGCGGACGTCGAGCACGAGCCGCGCCGCGCGTGCGAGGAAGGGTCCGCTGTACACGTGCTGCGCTCCTTCCCGGCCGGGGTCCGGCCGTACGGGTGTGGGTGTCCGCCCCCGGCGCGCGGGGGCGGGTGCTCGCTGCGAGCACTCCGGGCGTCACCGGCGTGGCGGTGGCACCTGGACTACCGGGCGGGCGGCGGTCCTTTGGGGACCGATGGATCGGGGTGTGCAACGGCGGCCAGCGCGTACTCCTCTGCGCTGGCCGCCGTGGTGTGTCCGGGTCAGGCCGGGGCGGGGGTCACCGTCGGTCCGCCTGACGGCGTCGGGCGTAGGAAGCCTCTGCGGGTGCGGCGGCCACGGCCGCCCACTCGGCGGCGTTCGGGCCCGACAGGTCGCCGGCCAGCGCGGTGGCGGCGGCGGCGGCGAGCGTGGCGTGCACCTGGGCGTGCCGCAGCAGCACGCTCTCCTCCGCCGCGTCGGTGGCCTGGGCGGCGTCGCGGGCGAACCGTTCGGCGCGCTGGTAGTGCTCGGGTCCGGTCATCACGCGCCCCGCTCGACGTGTTCGGCGTAGGTGGCCAGCGACCGTTCGAACGCGGCGTCGTCGTCCACCACCCGGTAGTACGGCCGCTGGTAGGCCCCGGCGGCGGGCCGGCTGCTCATCTGGTCGTCCACCCACTGCCCGACCTCGACCGGGTCCGGCAGCACACCCAGGTGGGCCCAGCGCACCCGCTCCAGCCCCGACCGGCCGTCCGGGTCGGTGCCCAGCGACCACCCCGACACCTCGGTCCAGCACAGCCAGACCTGCGGTACCGCCGTCAGGTCCTGCGGGGTCGCCGCGGGCGAGCGCAGCAGCACGGCCGCCAGTCGCGGCTGTTCGGGCAGCACCAGGCGGGTCGAGACGTAGGCGATCGGCACGGGCAGCGCCGCCACGACCGCGGCGACGTAGCCCGCGTGTGTGAGGGAGGTGTGGTCAGACAAGGGAGGGCTCCTCGGTGATAGCGGCCAGGTGGTCGAGTACCTTGCGGGCCTGGCTGGCGGGGATGGTTTGGCCCAGGCGCGCGGACAGCGCTTGGGCCAGGGCGTGGCGGCCGATGCCCGGCTGGTCGGTGACGATCGCTCGGGCGGGGGCGACCAGGTCGCGCCACGCGCCGCGCCGACCGGCCAGCGCACTGGTTGGTGGCCGGTTGGGTTGGTTGATCACGGCCAGGCGCTCGGCCAGCACCCGCGCGGGCCGGGTGGTCGGGTCGCTGACCGGGTGGCCGATCGGGTCGACCGGCAGCCCGGCCACGACGACCGGCGGAAGTTCGACCACGGCCGACGGGCGGGGTGGGGCGGCGGTGGTGACCACCACGCGCCCGGCCCAGCCCGGTGCCCGGTCGGACGGCTGGCCGGTTGACCGATCGGGCTGGTCGGTTGGCTGGTCGGGGCGGACCTGGCGGCGCGCCGCGAGCTGCAACACGTGCAGCGTCGCGGCGAGCACCATCGGCGGGACCGCGCCGACGGCCATCTGCACCCACACCTCGGGCTGGTAGCCACGCGCGACCAGCCAGTGCCACAGGCTGTTGCCCCCGATGGACAATGCGATGGCGGCCAGCGCCAACAGCCGCGCCGCACGGCGGGCGTCGGTCGGGGCGCGGCGGTCCAGCCAGATCAGCGTGGCTACCACACCGGTGGCGTCCAGGCTGACCGGCCACAGGTAGACCAGCCAGCCCGCGATCCGGCACGCGCGGGCCAGTTCCGCGAGCCCGGCGAACGACAGCACCACGGCGGAGCCGATGACCGGGGTGGCCAGCAGCCACACCAGCCAGCCAGGCCCCGACCAGCCATCGGCCACCTGCCGGGCGCGACCGGGTCGCATCGGGTCACCGGACATCGGGCACCCGCCCGCCATCGGCCAGGTCCCTTAGGTCCCGCGCGGGCGACGGCCCGGTCCGGCCCGGCCGCCCGAACTCGTCCCGCCGGCACTGGCCGGCGATGTTGGCGGCGGCCATCGCCAGCACCGTCAGCCCCGCCAGGACGAGCAGCACCACCGCCAGCGCGCCCAGCGCCAGGTCGTTCATCGGGTGTCCTCCGGGCGAGCGCCCCGGCCGCCGGTGACGTGCTCGGCGACGCGGTCGAGCAGTTCGGGCAGCGTGACCGCGCCGACGTCCAGGCCGTCGCCGTCCAGGCCGAGCAGGACCCGCAGCCGGACCCGGACGCGCGCCAGCTCGTCCATCGCGTCGTCGCGCACCGCGCGCGTCAGCCGGGCCTCGGCCACCACCTGGCGGTGCAGGTCCTCCAACGCCTGGTAGGCGATCAGCGCCACGCGGACCTCCTCGCGCATCGCGTCGTGCGAGGCGAGCACGGTGCGCACGGCGGGGTGGTCCAGCGCGCGGGCTGCGGCCACGGCGTCGGCGACCGGCGCGGGCCAGTCCGCGGCGACGCTGTCCACCACCGTGGTGAGCATCGCCGCCAGCAGGTGCCGCCGGCGGGCGTCGTCGTCCGGCACGGGCGCGCCGCACTCGGCGCAGTGCCGCGGGTCGTCCAGGCAGGGGACGTGCAGCACCAACGCGGACAGCATCACGTCCACCCGGTCACGGGTCCGGTCCATCGTCACTTGACCATCACCGCCCCGGTGATGACGACCTCGGCGGACACACCGGCGGGACGCGGCCCGCCGGGGCCTCGGCAGCCGACCAGCAGGGCGAGCAGCAGCAGCGCCGCGAACACCGCCGCGGCGGCCCGGCGCACGGCGCGGGGATGGGTGGTGGGCATGAGCGGACTCGTTCTCCAGGGTGTGCGGATGTGCAGGGCGGCGAGCAGGGTGAGCAGGGTGACGACGACGCAGACCGACAGCGCGCCGACCAGCAAGCCGCCCAGCGCCGGGCCGCCCACGACGGCACCGGCGACACCGGCGAGCAGGACCAGGCCCATCGCGGCGGTGGTCCACACCACGAGGTGCAACCAGGCCGCGACGACCTCGGCGACGTCGACCACCAGGCGCAGCACGGCGCGCACGGCCATCACCCGCCCTTCGCGCCGGCAGCCTGGGCCTTCAGGTCGCGCACCGCGGCCAGGACCTCCTCGGTTCCGACGCCCACCGGCAGCCCCAGCACCTCGGCGATCTCGTCGGGCAGGGCCCACATCCGGTCCGCGAACGCGGCCACCTCGGCGCGCGTCGTGGTACGTCGGGCCGCGTGGGGCATCTCGTGCGGCAGGTCCGGCAGCCCGAGGTCCGTCCGGATCGCCGTGAGGGTGTCGCTGTAGTCGTCCACCTCGTCGGCCAGCACCTCGGCGGCCGACTCCAGCGCCCGCAGATCCTCGGGCCTCGGGCACGCGGAGTGCACCAGCATGATCTGCCGGGCCGCCTCCTGCGCCTCCACCACCGGATCGACCGGCCCGGCCTCGGACGTCTCCTCCGTCACGTCGGCCTCGGACGCGGCCCCCTCGGGAACCGACGAGGACGGATCACCGGCGGCCGGTGACGCGGGAGGCATCGCACCCGCCGCGGCACCGGCTTCAGAGCGATCCTCCGCAGGTCCGGCCGTCACCGTCACCGGCGCCGCCGTCGACGTCGGCTCTCCGCCGGCGGGCTCGTCCTCGTCGCCCTGGCCCTCGCCGCCCGCCTCGCCCGCGTAGCCGGCCGCGGTCGCCTCGACCGCCGCCGCGCGGGCGCGCATCGCGCCCGCACCGCGCGTCAGCAGCGACCGCGTCACCTCGTCCGAGGTCCGCGCGGCCAGCGCCTCCGTGACCTCCGCCAGCGCCCGGTCAGCCTCCGCCAGCGCCACTAACGCGCCGCCGTCCAACGCGGCCCGGATCGACGCCTCCGCCGCGCGCATCCGCTCCGCGAGCTGCAACTTCCACTTGGGCAACGCCATCACCGGTCACCACCCGCGACGTCGCCCCGCTCGGCCAGCTCCACCACGGCGGCCGACACCGGCACCGGGTGCGCCAACACCTTCCGGTAGGCGCTCTCCACCAGCGCGCACACCGCCGGCGCGTCCGACACCGCGACCAACAGCACCGCGAACAACCTTGCCGTGTGCACGTGCAGCGCCGACGGAACCCCCATGCACGCCCGCTCCGCCTCGGCCCCGCAGTCCAGGCACGGCACCGCCCACAGGTACGCCGCGCCGCCCTCGGCCACCGCCTCCACCGGCGGCTCCTCCGCCGCACCCACCCGCAGCGCCGCGACCACCTGGTCCTGCGCCGCCACCACCCGCTGCGGCAACACCGCCCGCACCGAGTCGGGCAGGTCCATCCACTCCGACACCGCACCCGCCAACGCGAACCGCGCGCCGCGGCCGAGGAACGCGTGCAACAACCGCTCCACCGGGTCCGCCAGGTCCACCGGACGGTCGTCCGCCTGGTGCGCCGACGGCACTGGCGGCAGCTGCGGGACGAACCAGCGGTTCGCCGATGAATCTGAGATCATGTGTTCGGTCACGAGAGGGCCTTTCTCATCGTGGTCGTGGAAGCCGTTCGCTATGCGGGCGAACGGCTTCCTTCTTGTGCAGCGGGGCTGAGGTCCGGCATCGGCACGCCGAGCGCCTGCCACAGGTCGGTGGTCGCGACGCGGTACCCGCGGCCGACCCGCAAGACCCGCACCGGGTAGTCGCCCGTCCTGGCCAGGTCGTAGCCGCGGGATCGGCTCAACCCGAGCGCAACGTTCGCCGTGTCCAGGGACACCACGGTCGGCAGCGTGACCAGTTCGGCCAGCGTCATCGAACGTTTGAGCGGGGCGGTCATCGGATTGACGCGATCGTCTCGAACGGCACGTCGAGGACGGTGGCGAGAGCGGCCACCAGCTCCTCGCGCGAGCCCTTGCGGGCGCCCGTCTCCAGGTTGCGGATGTGGTCGGGGTGTGCCGAGACGCCCAGGTCATCCAGCCGAGCGACCACATCGCGGACGCTGAGGCCGCTGAGGACGCGGATCGTGCGGATGGCCACGCCATTCGTTCGTGTGGTGGTGCGAGGCATGGGTCACACGATAGGGCGGAATCAGGCGGGCTTCAAGCCTGAACCTGCCTGATTCCACCTGATCCGGCCCGTTTGGGCGGACTCTAACGGAGTAACAGCAGGTCAGTGGCTACGGTTTCCCGCCTGATGCCGCCTGATCCCGCCTGGACCAACCGGGCTGAATCCGGCACTATGAGCAGTCATGGACTATGACCTGGCGGCCTGGCGTCGGTTGGCCAAGTTGGCCGTCGACCGCCGCAACCACCACGGCTGGTCGCAAGCTGACGTCGCAGCCCGTGGGGGCGTCAGCCTGGACACCGTCCAGTCGATCGAGTCCGCGCGCCGCGAGAAGTACTGGCCGAGAACACTGCGCCGCTACGAACGCGGGATGCTCTGGGCTCCGAACAGTGTGGAGGCCGTGCTGGAAGGTCGGCACGCCACGGCCTTGGAGGGTGATCCGCCTAACCGTGCCGGAACGCCACGGCCGATGGTCAGTGATCCCGTGTCGACCGCTCAGGCTCTCAAGATGCTTCGGGCCGTGCGTGCCGCGTTCGGCCGCCCGGCGTTCGAGGCGGCGTTGGCAGAGCTGCGGGCCGAGCTGGACGCCGAGGGTGACGAGGCACACGGAGCGTCGGGACTGCACTAGTCCGTGTCGGCTGATCGAGTGGACCGGAAGGCCGTACTCCCCTAGGGCGTAACGGGTCATCATGCGGCGGGGATAGGCGGGACGTTAGACCGCAATGTTGCGGAGACTGCTGCACTGGGAGGGGCTTTGCTCACTCTGCGTTCCGTCGTCGCGCTCGCCACCGGCCTGCTCACGGTCGCTTACCTGGTCGACCTGCGGGCCATCCTGCACTCCGGCGTCGGCCTGTTCCCGTTGCCCGTCGCCGGTCTCGTCCGGACGGTGACTGCGGTGTCGTGGGTCGCGCTGATCGCCGTGCTGGTGCGCGATTACATGACCCGCCGAGTGGAGGAGTACGCAGCGCTGGTAATGGCACGGATCAATAACCTGGAACGCACTCTTGAAGGGGCGACGGAACTGCGCCGGGCCGTCAACGACGTGCCACGTCGGCGGCACCTCAGCCGCGTCGACAACAACTGATGACCTTTGTCGGAAAGGGTGGCAATGAGAGGTTCTATTCACAGAAGATGCTATTGTCGTGATCCGGAAACGAAGAAGCCGCTCGGTAAAAGGTGTCCGAAGCTGAACGGTAAGCGGCACGGTACCTGGAGTCTCCGGCAAGAACTGCCGAACCATCCGAAAACCGGTGAGCGTAGAAACTTTTCCCGTAGTGGATACGCGTCCAGTGAAAAGGCGTCCAACGACCTCGACAAGGTGCGGGCACTGCTTGGCATTCCCGACGAAGGGGACAACGAGGGAGTGGAGCGTATCGTTGCATTGCTGTCCACCGCTTCTAAGGCGAAGTTGCCAATTCCTGACTTCGAAGAAACGGCGGCTCGTTTTAGGCGAGGTGGTGCGACGTTGCACACCACTGAGACGCTTGGCGATGCTCTATCGGCATGGATTGCAGGACGGAAAAGCCTGCGTGAAACCACCAGGCGAAGCTATGAAAGTCATATCCGTGTGCACATCAATCCCGCTATCGGACACATACGGCGTGACCGCCTCACGGTCGCCCAACTTGATCACATGTTTACGATGATCGACGAACGCAACGAGGAGATCGAGGAAGGTAACGCCCTACGCCGAGAGGCGCGTTCGCGGCTTGCCGCAACCCGTGACCGCTCTGAACGCCGGGCCATCCGCGCGGAGTTGGAGGCGCTGCCCCCCTTTCGGAGAATCACCGGGCCAGCGACTCAACAGCGCATCCGAGCCACGCTCCGAAAGGCCCTCAACGACCTGATTCGCGACGATCCGGTCACGCACTTCAACCCGGCCAAGTGGGTGGAGCTGGAACACGGTAAGCGGCCACCGGCATTGGTGTGGACCGACGAGCGGGTACGTCAGTGGCGCGCGACAGGAGACCGACCGAGCCCGGTCATGGTGTGGACTCCAGCACAAGCTGGTGTGTACCTCGACCACCTGGCCGATGATCCCCTGTACGCGATGTGGCACCTGTTCGTCTACCGGGGCCTGCGCCGCGGCGAGGCGTGCGGGGTGCGACACACCGACTTCGACGCCAAGTCGGCGTCACTCAGCATCCACGAGCAGCTGGTGATGCTGGGCAGCGTGGTCAAGGCGAGCAGACCTAAGAGCGCCAGGAGTCACCGCGTGATCGGGTTGGATGCCGAGACGGTTCGAGTCCTGCGCAAGCACCAGCAGCGACAGCGGCAGGCCCGGATGCAGTGGGGCGCCGCGTGGCAGGACAAGGACAGCGGCCGGCTGTTCACCCGCGAAGACGGAGCGCCGCTCGTACCGGAGTGGGTGACCGACCGACACGAGCGTCAGGTGGCTGCGGCGGGTCTTCCGCCAGTGCGCCTCCACGATCTCCGGCACACTGCCGCATCCGTGATGCTCGCGGCTGGCGTCGAGCCGAAGATCGTCCAGGAGACCCTGGGGCACTCAAGCATCACGCTGACGCTCGACACCTACACCAGCGTGTTTCCGCACCTGGCGATCAAGGCTGCCGAGGCTACAGCTGCGGCGATCCCGCGTACGGGCACGGCAAAACGCGTGAGCGGTGCGTGAGCGGTGCGTGAGCGGACGCCCTGGGATGCGGACGGACGAGGCGGGACGGGGTGGGACTCGAACCGCCGTCAAGCTGGGATTTTGCAGGATTTAGAGGGCCGCAGTTGGACAGGCCAACACGAACCCGGCCTGACTTTTAATCCGTTGGTTCAGGGTTCGAGCCCCTGGCGGCCCACCCTCTGACCTGCAAGAACAAGGCCCTCCCCAGCCCTTTCAGGGCCGGGGAGGGCCGTTGCGTGAGCGATGCGTGAGCGGTGGTGCAGAAGTGCGACCCTGGACCAACCGGCCGTAGGGCGCCGCGCCTACCGGAGCGTCGTGGCTCGCGCCCACCATCCGCGGGGCGCGAGCCACGACACGGTCAGCTGCCGGCCTGACCCACGCTGCGCAGGAACGCACGCAGCGCGGCCGGGTGGATGGGCAGCTCAACCTCAGGGTGCTTGGAGTCCCGCAGCAGGCCGAAGCCGCTCTTGATCTCGACGCAGTTCGACTCCGACCCGCTGCGGCTGGATCGCCGCCATCCGGACGGCGCAGGCTGTGCCATAGGACCTCACTCCCTCAGGGCGTGCTCGATCACCCTCAGCGAGTCTCCCTCATCCATCGCAAGCGCAAGAAGCTGGGCGCGCGTGGCCACGTAGGTGTCGGTCTGGGCGGGTTCTGCGAAGAACACGGCTGACCTGCTCAATTCGATGTGGACCATAGGTGGTTTCTCTTCGAACTCCAGGAGCAACCAGGGGCTCACCAGACCAGCATGTGCCTCAGCTCTGACAGAGATGACGCGTATGGAGACGCCGGTACGCTCGTGCGCGACGTCGAGCAGGTGGCGCAACTGGTTACGGCGAACTCTGTCGCTGCCAACGCGTCGGTGCAACACGGTTTCGTCAACGATGGCCGTGTAGTCGATCCGGTCGAGCACCTGCTGGCGGTGTTGGCGTGCCATCAGGCGAACGCCCACCTCGGCCTCGGGGATGCGATCGGCGAGCATGTACGCCCGCCCGTACTCCATCGTCTGAAGCAGCCCCGGAATCAGCAGCGGCGACCAGTCCGTGAGCGAGCGCGCCTGGGACTCCCACGTCGCCAGCGTGATCGAACTCTCGGGCAGGCCAGTGATCGTCTCCAGCCACGCTGGCTCGGTCGGGGTCCTCGCCATTGCCATCAGCCGTTCGCGTTCGGCTCCGGTGACGCCCAGCAGTGCGAGGTACGCGGCCACCTCCTCCGACTCCACCGTCCTGAGACCGGTCTCCATGCGGGACACCTTGGACTCACTCCAGCCCAACTTGCTTGCGATCGTCTTCATCGAGGTCTTGCGGGACTTCCGCAGGGCGCGCAGCTGCGCGCCGAGACCTGCCGCTTTGGCCTGGCTCATGGTGCTCCGACTCTTCTCGATTCACCCGGATGGAACTTGCACACTTGCACGCGCTGCCTCAAACTTGCGCAAGGTTCGAAGCCTTGCAGACGGAGATGGTCTCACGTCGGGGCGTGATCCTCGGAGAGGAGGGCCGCGTGGCGCATTCGATCATGGCTCTTCCTCCGTGGCCGATGAAACCGGCGCGGTCAACCCTTTCGTGTCGGGCGGTCTGGTCCGTGCACCCGGTTGGACGGACTCTTCTCGGTAACGTGCTCGTTACGCGTCGTGCCAATGGATCTCATTTGGACAGACTGCTTAAATCTTCAACTTTCCGCGTTTCTTGCTACTGGGTCAGATTGCGAATGAGGGTTGACCGCGACGCGAAACTGATTGACGCTGCAACCTTCTCAAGCTGTGGTGGCCGGGGGGCTAGCTACGGCGTGACCAGGCAAGTCCGAGTGCGACTGATCCGGGGGCGGGACGTGCATCAAGACGAGATGCGCTATCGGCGAGCACTGGGTGCAGTTCTGCAAGAGTGCCGGACCGCGCGCGGCCTCACGCGACCAGACGTCGCTCGGGCGGTGAAGGATCTCATCGAGACCCCATTTACCGCTCGTACGCTCGAAGCGGTCGAGACCGGCCGTCGCGAAATTTCGTCGTGGCGACTCACTGTGTTGAGCTGGGTGCTGGAAGTCGACCACGAAGACATCATCAAGCGAGTAATCCGCGACCTGGACATCAGACCGTACGGCTCCATTTCGCTCGACGCCCGGTCGCTCGCTGGTAGTGACGCTCTGCAACCTCTGCGCGCCTGGGTGTCCGCCACGGCTGCCCTAAGGGCATCGCACGAGGTCGTGTTGCCAGCTGCGGCGATCGCTCCGCTGGCCCAGCTGTGCGGACTGTCGGTGCGCGACCTGCTCGCGCTGCTGCGGCCCCTCTCAGTTCATCCCCGACTCGTCGGTCAGGAGAACCGTCATGTCGTTTGAATGGCAATTCGTGTTGTACATCCTGGGCTGCCTCGCCGTTTGCGGGCTCATCCTTCTTGGCGTGCACCAGGCCAGCGCGCGGCGCGACGCGCGGCGCGACGCTGTACTTCTGAGCGCCGAGGCTGAGCGGCGCGACGCTGCACTCTGGCGCGCTGAGGTTGCGCGGCGCGCCGCTGCTCGCCTGGACGCCGAGGTTGAGCGGCGCGCCCGTGAAGCCCTGCGACCCCACTGCGACACGCGCCAACATGACCGTGCCGCAGTGCTGGGCGGGGGTGCTCGCCCGAGCGCGGGCACCCCCAGTCGACCGCGTCACGCTTGGGTGGCCGGCGCGGGCCAGCACAGGCAGGCGGCGTGATGGTCCGCCCGCTGATCAACGCTCTGGATGATCTTGTCGAGTGGTGGAGGTTCGGCCGCCGTCCGAGCTGGGTTGCCGCGCCCGGCGCGCCCGCCGGGCGGTGGGCGGCATGAGCGACGTGATGGCGGCCCGGCAGACCAGCCGGTACGAGCGGGTCACGGACGACGACCTCGCGGTGATCCGCGAGCAGATGTCGGCCCTGACGAACGTGTTCGTGCGGCTGCTGGGCAACGACATCCCGGCGCACGCTGCGGCCGAGCTGTTGGAGGAGCTGTCGGGCGAGGCGCGCGCCTTCGCGCGACTGTGCGAGGTGATGTCGCGTCGGATGCTGGTCCTGCCGCCGCTCCAGGTGGACGGCGTGGTGGTCGACGTCTCCGCCTCGGCAGAGGCCGTCGGCGTGAACCGGGAGCGCGCGGGCGGCGTGCCCTGACCCCGTGATCTCCGGGCCGGCCCGCGTCGGCTCGTGAGGGTGTGCGCGCCCGTCGCGCACACCGGCTGTGCCCGCCCCGCCTCCCCTCGAAGGGGCGGACACAGCCCGCTCACTATCCAGAGAGGACAGACGATGGCGGGATGGCGACTGGCTGACGACGACCCCAGACCCGCGCAGGGGCTGGACGAGGAGACCACCGAGCTGCTGGAACGGTACCTGGCCGAGTCCGACCCGGCCGGTGACGGCGACGCCGGCGCGTCGAGCCGCTGAAGCTGCTGCGGGCCGCCCGCCTCCTCGGCGGTCCGGTATGGCGTGCGCAGCCAGGGGCGCGGCGCGCACGCCCTACGCCCCCGAGTCCCGACCGGGGGCGTAGGCGGTGCCCCCTCCGTGCCAGACCCCGGAGGGGGCATCCGCCCCCCTGCGTGCGGTGAGAACACCGTGGGAGCGCCGATGATCTGTGCGAAAGGGAACCAATGGGCGACGAGAGGGACGAGTGGGAGGCGTGGTGGGTGGAGCAGGCGCTGCGCGGGATCGTCCGCGACCTCTCCACCGACCCCGGCCGGGTCGAGCGGGGTACCGGGTGCCCCGTCGACGCTGCCAAGAACAAGGACAAGGACGACACCGACCGGCCCGGCAAGTAGCCGACATCGCGTAGGCGGTGGTGCAGGGGCCCTGTGGTTATGACTGTCCACTGAGGATGGAGAGACTGTGGGAAAGATCGAGGAAACCGTGAGCCGCTGGGAGTTCGGCAGCGCGCACCTTCAGTTGTGCGAGCGGTTACGCAGTGGGTGTGCGGACGTCGAGGTCGGGGACGACGCCGACGACAGCATCGAGCAGGAGGGGGGTGTGGGCTCGTGACGTGGCGACCGAGCGGGCCGTCCCATGCCGAGGAGCCGGTCCGGATCGCCCGGCGTGACGTCGGCGACGTGCGGCTGGAGGCGGTGGAGTACGCACGTGACGGCGCGGGTCCGAGCGGCTGGCGGTACCTGCTGACGATGAGCGGTGGTCGTCGCTCCGGTTGGGAGATCGCCTACTTCGACCGGCCCAACATCACGTCGCTGATGGTCGCGGCCATCAGCGAGTACCTGGACCGGCACCCGATGATGGCGGCCGAGTTCGCGCGCGACCCCTACGACTGGTCCGACGTGGACATGATGCGGTGGTACGCGCACGCGGCGCTGGCCGCCGACGAGATCCTGTTCCCCGCGACCGCACGGCTCACGCTCGACCTGGGACCTGTACCGGGCGGCGTGCCGTTGCCGTTCGCGGCGGAGTGGCATGAGGCGGTGACGTGGCTGGGTGTCCTCCAGCCGACGCTGGCCGTCGTGCAGCAGACCGCGGGCGTGGCCGGTCGGCACGAGGTGATCATCGCGCTGGCGTCGGCGAGCCGGCACGTGACGCTGCGGCACCGCGAGGTGTGGCCGCTGCGGCTGGACGCCGAGTCGGTGGGCATCGACGCCGCGGAGGCCGTCGGCGACCGCGGCGCGCAGCTGCACCTGCGGCTGCGGCGCGCGGACACCGCCCGTCGCCTGGGGCAGCACGTGCCCGCGCTCACCGACCTCCAGCTGGTCCTGGCGGCGGACGATCTCGACCCCGTCCGCCGCCAGGAGGCGCTGGTGCAGCGCGCCTTGGTCCGGCGCGACCAGGGGCGGCATGGTGAGGCCGACCGCGACCTCACCGGGGCGCTCCACCTGGCCGAGGAGACGGCCAGCGCGATGGGCCAGGCCGTCGCGCTGGCCGCCCTGAGCCGGATGCGCACCGCGCGGGGCGACTGCCACCAGGGGCTGAAGCTGGCGCGGCGCGAGCTGGCGGTCCGAGCCCGCCTCGGCGTGCCGACCGGCACCGCCTACGCCCACCACAGCATCGCTCTCGCGCTCCAGGGCCTCGGCGAGCACGCCGCGGCCGTGCGCCAGTGCGACCTCGCGGACGCGATCTACCAGCAGACCGGCGGCCCGGCCGCCGACGAGGCGGATCTGCTCGACACGCTCGCCCGGTCGCTGGACCACCAGCCCGACGGGCGCGAGCGGGCCGCGGCGTGCCGGACGGCCGCCGCGCTTATCCGACAGTCCCTCGGCCTCGCCGAGGACGAGCAGCCCGGAGAGGTGCACGGATGATCGGGATCTACGAGGCGCACGAGCAGGGCACCGCTCCGATGCTCGTCACCGCCGCCGAGCGGGCCGTGACCGGTGACCGGTGGGCGGTCGCCGTCACCGACGGAGCCCGCGCCGACCCGAGTGCGCGCCAGGCCGCGCAGTTCGCGGCGCGCACGGGCGCGCAGGTCGGTGTCGACAGCGGAGCGGAGACCGCCGTGGCGGAGACGGCACAGGCGGTGGCCGCCGCCGGTCACGCGCCGGTGGATCTGGTGGTGGTCACCTCCGGCGGCGGCCCGATGATCGACGCCGCCTGGCGTGGTGGCTGCCGCGCATGGGCCGTACTGCGCCAGGGGCACGTGATGCAGCTCGGCGACGCGACCGAGCCCGAGCGGCCCGGAGTGTCCTGGTCGGTGCGGGGATCGGGAGGCTCATCGGTTCGCATCGGGCCAGTGGAGGAAATCTGCGCCGTCCTGCTGACGACGGCGAGCGTGCACGGCACCCTCGGCCGCACGGTACTGAGCCGGTGCGTCGACGACGCGCTGAGCACCCGCCGCGCGTGGGCGGTCCCATCGGCGCTGATCTCCCTGGTACGGATGTTCGAGGCCGGCCGTGAGCACGAGAACGCGGGCGCGGTGATCGTGCACACCGGGATCAGCCCGCGCAGCCGTACGTGATGCGCACGGGGGACAACCCGGTCGACAAGCCCACCCGGCTCAGCGTCAACATCAGCCCGGCCACCGAACAGGCGCTCCAGATGATCGTCGACCGCGAGGGCATCACCATGACCGAAGCGGTCCGGCGGATGGTCGGGTACGGCAAGCTCCTCTACGAGGCCAGCGTCGTCGGCGACCAGATCCTGCTGCGCCGCGGTGGAGAAACCGCACACGTCATCATCATCTGACCTCGCGAATCGAACGTGCCCTACCCCGATCGGCTCGCCGTACCGGCGGCAGTCCGCGCGCTGGCGGCGGCGAGCCGAAGCAGTTCGTAACGCGGACTGCCGTCACCCCGACGTCATCTCCAGTACCCACGAGGAGGCCACAGCATGTCCGAGCCGCAGGCTCCGATGCCGATCGCGTTCGACCCGTCGACGAGCAAGGCGACGACCGGCCCGACTTGGCACAGCGACTACGTCAAGGCGTCGCTGCACCGCATCCGGTCGTCGTCGGTGGATCAGGCGGTGGCTCAGGCCATGACCGAACAGGTGGTGCTGCTGCACTCGATCCGCCGCATCCTGGTCTGGACGCTGATCATCGTCCCGACGGTGGTCGTGGCGTTGGGGGTCGTCGTCTGGGTGGCGGCGGACTCGCAGTCGTCGGCAACCTGTGGTGGCGTCTACTCGTCCCGTTGCTGATAGGGGTTCGACGAGACGACGAGGCCCCGCACCGCCACCCTCACGGGTGGGCGGTGCGGGGCCTCGTCGTTGCTCGGGTCACGGCGCGGAGCGCCCACCGTCCGTGCCCGCGTCGACGGGCACCAGGCGGCGGCCGGCATCGTCGCGCGGATCGTGCATCGGGGTGACCAGCGGCTCGCCGCGGCGGGCGACGCCGAGCGCGGCGAGCGCGGAGGTGACGGCCGCGCCGAGGGCGGCCGTGGTGGTCAGCACGGCCTGGAGCGCGCCGGACTGCTCGGCGGTGATCGCGCCACCGTGGCCAGCCCGGACACCGCGCCGCCGAGCACCGCCAGGCCCACGGCGAGCCGCCGCGCGATGCCCCGCAGCGGCGTCCGGTCTGGAGCGGGTGCGGTCACGCGGACACACCACCTCAACGCCCCGACGCAGTACCTCGCGCACTGCCTCGCGGACCTGCTCGACGGACGCGCCGCCGACACCCCGCCGCGCCAGCTCCTCGGCCAGCACCGCCTCGTCCAACAGGTCGGGCAGGCGTCCGTCCAGCGCGGCCAGCAGCTCGGCGGTCTGCTCCTGCTGGGCCGCGCGCACCGCCGCGTGGTGATGCGCTCCAGCTCGTCCGGCGTCACGTCGCGCCGGTCCGCGATCGCGGCCACCTGCGCCGCCATCGCCGTGAGCACCTGGCGCGTCGCCGCGCCGTGGCGCGCGGCCTCCGTCGCCTGCGCCTCCGCCGAGGTGAGCGCGTCGCTGGCCTTGCCCAGCCGCGCTCACCTCGCCATAACGATCTCGGTTGCCAAAGGCACGTCGTCCTCCTTGACGTCGTCGCCCTGCACGAGGGCGATGAACTCGGGCCACGGGAAGCCGGGGCCGGGGTCGGTGTGGTCGGTCTCGCCCCACGCCGCGCTGGTGTCGGCGTGGCCGCAGATGCCCGTCCACGTCGCGGCGCAGATCGGCGGCGGTGATCTTGCGGACGGTGATGTCGAACTCGCGACAGCGGTCGCGGGCCCACTCGGCGGCGTGGCGCAGCATGGACAGTGGCGAGCGGACGCGCCGCCACGCACCGCGCGACCCGTCCCCGTTGCGAATCCACGGCACCCACACGTCCACGTCGTCCCTGGACAACCACTGCTCACGGCTCATGGCCGCGAACGCGCACAGCTCGATGTGCAACCCGTAGCTGTTGGCCGTCTCGCCGGCGGTCCACGCGGCACGGGCGTAGGGCACGAGGCGGACCGACGACACCGCCCGCGTCCCGGCGGCGTGCGCGGACGCCTCGCTGTTGTCGTCCAGGTAGGCCGCCATGTCGAAACCGGTCGAGGATGCCTTCGCCGGTGTGCACGACGATGAAGAACGGCGGGGCCGGGCGGTCACTGGAGTAAGGAGCCAAGGAGGTCACCTCCCAAGTGGATGAGGCGGCGTGCCCGCCTCGGGATCGGTTGTGGTCACGGCGGATCGGCGGACCTCGGCGGCGACGTCCTCCGGCCCGCCAGCGGGCGCGGCGCTCCTGATCCAACTGGGCGTAGACGTCGGTCAGCCGCTGCCGCACCTCGGCCAGCTCGGCGCGCACGGCCGCGACGTCGGCCGCCGCGCTTTCCCGCACGGCGCTGAGGTCCGCGCTGTACGCGTCGCGCAGCCGCGTCATCTCCGCGGCGTGTCGTTCCTCCGCGGCGTCCAGGTCGGCGCGGTAGTCACCGCGGTCGACCGTGACGTGCCCCATAAACCTGCTTGATCAGGATCACCAGGTAGGCCAGGATCGCCGTCTGCGGTGCCGCCGCGATCGCGGCGGAACAGGAATTTTCGGGGCCCCACGGCCGCTCCAATTCGGATCGTGGTGTCGCAACCACAGTCGACGTGCGCACCTGGGTGGTTCCGGGACGCAGGCACGCCTCGGCCGGTCATCCCGGTGCGCTCCGTCGGTGTGTGTCCGGTCAGGTCACGCGCCACCGGGTCAGCGAGAACCAGGAGCCGGTGTGAAGGACGGTGTTCGTGGGGTCCGCGGCGAGCTGTCCGAACTGGGGCGTCACCGTCAACCGGCTGCCTCCCGCTCGCGGCGTCCGGGGTGAGAATCCAGCCGGTGACCCGCGCGACGAGCCTGGTGCCGACGGCCGGCGCCGTGGCCAGCGATCCCGACCGCGGCCTCGGCGGAGCCGACGTGTAGGTGCCCGCCAGGCTGGTGCCCGTGGCGATGTCCAACGTGGTGCCGGTGATCCGGCCCTGGGTGCCGGTGGGCACGTTCAAGGCGAACTTCACGTCGGCCGTGGTCGAGGAGCTGTACTCCAGCAGCTGTCGACCAGGTAGTAGGCCATGCCGGACGCGTTGATCGTCATCCCGGCGAGGTCGACGAACGCGGTGTGTTGTTGCGGGTCACGTCGGCGGTGAGCCGCGCGGTCAGCTCGCTGTCCTCGACGTAGCGGCGGGAGTCGCCGACCTGGGTGGCCCCGATCACCGTGTCCAGCGCGGGGACGTCGACCACGGCTAGCGGGACCTCCCACCGCGTGCCGTCGATCGTCACACCCGGCGCGGACGGCGACTCGGCCGCCGTGCCCTCCAGGACGTCGAACTCGATCCGGTTGTCGCCGTAGGCCGTGCGCGCGACGACCCGGTCTCGGCGGGGCAGCGTGCCGTGCGCGGTGGCGATGGGCAGGGTCAGCTCGGAGACGACCTCGCCCCAGTGTCCCGCCGATCCACGCCTCACCGGTCCGGATCTTGACCTGCATCCCGGAGCCGTCGGCGTAGACCTCCAGGGTGTTGCCGACGCCGCGCAGGACACCGTGGCCCGGCGCGGAGCGGCCGAGCATGTAGTTCATGAACCGCCGCCAGGTGTCCTCCGAGACGTTGGCGCCGGGGCCGTTGTCGAACGGGCGAGTGGTGTGCGCGGGGACCGCCATCGTGCTCACCTCCGTTCCAGTTTGGGACAGCCGTCCGTCGAGGTCGTGCAGCGCGCGGAACGCGCGGCAGCAGGTGGGCATGGGGTGGAGGAGGGAGTGCGATCGACGGCGCGATGGTCACCCCGTCGGGGCGCAGCTGGACGCGCGCCTCGCGGATGACCTCGTCAGGGTGATCTCGTCGACCACCGTGGACCACGGTGGTCGCCGACGCCGTAGTCGGTGAGGTAGGTCATGTGCTCCAGGTCGACCGGGGTGATGCCCAGGACACCTCGCCCGCCTCGGACAGCACCTGCGCGCGGATCTCCTGTCGAGCACACCGGTGTCGGAGGTGTCGCGCCGGTCCACCCATCGCTCGATGCGCGGCCAGCCGGCGGCGATGGACGCGGCGTCCTGGCCTCGCGGACGGTGCGGGCGGTGCCCTCTCCGCTGCCGCCCACGACGAAGAAGTTCGCGGCCGGCTGGGAAATCGGTACTCGTACCTGGCGAGCGTGCCCAGCTCGGTGGACAGCTTGATCCGGGACGACAGGTCCCTGGGCCGGAACACCTCGAAGACCAGGGCTGCGCCGTCCTGCCGGACGCGGAACCCGATGTCCCCGCCGGCGATCGCCAGATCCTGGAGGAACGGCAGCAACTGCTGCCACCGGCCGCGGCCGGTGACCGTGGTACCGGCCACCGGGTCGGCGGCGATCTGCAAGCCGGGTACGCGCGGGGCGACAACGCGCCGCTGGCGGCGTTGCGGTTGACGTAGTAGAGCAGCACGGCCGAGCAGTGGCCGGTGCGCACGTCGTAGTCGCTGGTCGAGTACGGCGGGCGGGCGTGGTGGGCTCGGGGTGCACCAGGCGGTGGCGCAACCAGACCATGTCGTCCCACCCGGTGATGCGTACCGCGTTCCCGGTCTCGTCGACCTGTCGTTCCGGCCGGCGCATCGGTCCGGAGAACACCGTGGCACCGTTGCGGACGACCTCGATCCCCCAGCCGGGCCGCACCAGCAGCCCGGCGTTTGGGTGAGCGGCCGTCGATCTCCATCCGCCCAGGTGCCGTACGTCGCGGTGGCGCGTGTAGGTGTCAGCTGCGCGTAGTCGTCGACCTCGGCCTCGCGGCGCAGCGCGGGCGTGCGGACGTAGACCTTCCACTCGTCGCTCACGTCACACCACCTTGTAATTCGCGTCGGTAGGCCAGGCTCACCGAGGAGCTGTCGACGGCGGCGGCGCCCAGCTCGACCCGGATGACGTTGATCCCTTGGCCAGCGACCACAGGCTGCTGGTCGTGGTGATCTCGCCCGAACCAGTTGGCGGTGCCCACCCGGATGCTCTTGCGCGCCGGGGCCGGTGTCGATGGTTCAGCGTCTTGCCCCGCCGCGAGCGCGGCCGAGGGCAGCGACAAGGACCCGGCCGGTGGTCAGGTTCCGCAGTGTCAGGCCGTGTCCCGGTCCGGTGATCGTCCACACAGGCCACGACGGGACGTCGCCGACGTTGTCGATCGACACGTCGGCGAACACTTCCGAG
>NZ_RBXO01000002.1 GCF_003634935.1 Saccharothrix australiensis | reverse complement strand
GGTGAATTGCCGGGTGAAGTCAGTAACCGGCAACCCGCGGCTCGGCGATCCCGCGCCGTCCCCGCGGCCCCGGCCAGGCGCACCCGACCGTTCTCGCGATAGGCGACGGCGTTCCGTCCCGACTGCTTGGCGGTGTAGAGCAGGCTGTCCGCGCGCAGCAGCTGTTGGTCCGGAGCCACCGGGGGACGCGTCGGCGAGTCCCCCACGGGAGGCTCATAAGCCAACCCGATGCTCACCGTCACCCGCAAACCGGGTGCCAGGGACGCCCCAGGCGTGACGCTCGACACGCAGCCGCGCCGACTCGGCGATCGCCACCCCCGCCGGGTGGACGTCCACCCCCGGCAGCACCAGGACGAACTCCTCGCCGCCGTACCGGGCGCAGAAACCCGCCCTCCGGCAGCTCCTCCTGGAGCAGCTCGACGACCCGCTGGAGGACCCGGTCGCCCAGCAGGTGCCCGAAGGTGTCGTTGACCTGCTTGAACCAGTCCAGGTCGATCAGGGCGATGGCCCAGGCCGTCGCCGGACGCGTGCTCGGCGGCACCATGTCCAGCAGCCGGCTGGTCCAGGGTATCTGCGGTTGTAGCTGTCGGTCAGGCTGTCCCCGCAGGCTCTGCTCGCGGGCGCCTCGGCGTGCTCGCGCCGCAGCCGGGTCGACCTCGCGGCGGAGCTGCTCGGGCACCTGGCGGCTGCACGTCCTGGTCCGCGGAGACCAGGGTCGAACGCCGACCTCAGTGCTGGTACGCCTGCCGCCACTGGCCTCGGGAGGCGAGCAGCGGTGGCGATCGAACTCGGGCAGCTGCACCAGACCGGTGCCCTCCGACGCGGTCCGGTCCGGGTCGTCCGGGCCGCGGTCGCTGTCGGCGACCTCGGGTCGCAGTGCGGTCATCGCGCTCACCTCCCTACTTGCCAAGGTGTCGTCCCCTAGGAGGCGGCGCTTGAGCCGGCGGGGACGCGTCAAAGGAGGATTTCCCTCGACTGGTTGACCGTGCACTGCTCCGAAACGGTGACGTTCAGCGGTCAGCGTGCCGGATCGTGCGCCGTGCGTGGTCGCCCCCGCCGGGGGTCAGCCCGCGCAGGGCCGCGAACCCGTACGCCTTCCCGTTGAGCAGGACGATGTGCTGGGAGCCGATCTGGCTGCCGACCTCCGCGCCGTCCCGCACGACGGTCAGCGTGACGGCGATCACCAGCACCACGCCGCGCGGGTGCTCGTCCTCGCCGGGCGGCGTCCAGGACGGGTCGAGCCGCAGCGTGGACAGGGTCGGCTCGACCCTGATCGTGCCGCCGGGCGGCTCGCAGCCGGCGTCGCGGAAGTCGGGGTGCTGCGTCTCGGCGAGCAGTTCGCGCTGCTCGGCGACGCCCTGCGCGCCCGCCTCGTTCAACGCGGTGAAGTAGCTGGTCACCAGCTCGCGCTCGACGTCGGTGACCTTGAGCGGGCGTGCCGTGCCGCTCACCCGCGGGCCGCAGGCGGTCAGCGCGAGCAGGCAGAGCGCGACCGCCGCGACCCGCAGCACCGGGTCAGCCACCGGAGTGCATCACGTCGGCGCCCACCGGCACGGTCGCGTCCTCCGGGTCGTCCAGCCAGCCCTCGGGCAGCACGACCTTCGCCGGCGAGCCCTGCCGCCCGCGCGGGCCCTCGGCGTCCGGCGGGAACTCGGCGTGCGGGTCCAGCGCGCCGAGCAGGTCGTCGAGCTCGCCGAGCGTGGAGACCATCGCCAGGCCGCGCCGCAGCTCCGCGCCCACCGGGAAGCCCTTCAGGTACCAGGCCACGTGCTTGCGCAGGTCGCGCATCCCCTTGTCCTCGCCGAGGTGGTCGGCGAGCAGGCGCCCGTGCCGCCCCAGGATCGCGGCGACCCGGCCCAGCGTCGGTCCCGGCGGGATCGGCTCGCCGCGGAAGGCGGCCTGGAGCTCGCCGAACAGCCACGGCCGCCCCAGGCAGCCGCGCCCGACCACGACGCCGTCGCACCCGGTGCGGGCCACCATGTCCAGCGCGTCCCGCGCGCTGAAGATGTCACCGTTGCCGAGCACGGGGATCGAGCCGACCGCCTCCTTGAGCCGCGCGATGGCCGACCAGTCGGCCTGGCCGGAGTACCGCTGGGCGGCGGTCCGCGCGTGCAGCGCAACCGCTTGCGCCCCCTCGTCCTCGGCGATCCGCCCGGCGTCGAGGTAGGTGAGGTGCTCGTCGTCGATGCCGATCCGGAACTTGACCGTCACCGGCACCCCGGCCGGCTCGGCGGCGCGCACGGCGGCCCGCACGATCTCCCGGAACAGCCGCCGCTTGTACGGCAGCGCCGCGCCGCCGCCCTTGCGGGTCACCTTCGGGACGGGGCAGCCGAAGTTCATGTCGATGTGGTCGGCGCGGTCCTCGCCGACGATGATTTTGGTGGCCTCGCTCATGGAGGCGGGGTCGACGCCGTAGAGCTGGAGCGACCGGGGGTGCTCGTGCTCGCCGAACGTGATCATCTCCATCGTCTTGGCGTCCCGCTCGACCACGGCCCGCGCGGTGATCATCTCGCAGACGTAGAGCGACGTGGGGCTGCCGAACTCCCGGCACAGCTGCCGGAAGGCGACGTTGGTGATGCCCGCCATCGGCGCGAGCACGACCGCCGGGTCGACCGCGTACGGGCCGATCCGGAGGGACTTGGTGGTCTCTGGTGCGATGGACATCCGTGCCATTGTCGCCCAGCGTGGGCAGTGGCGGACGACACAGCCGGAATCGGGTGCGGGCCGCGCTTGGCCGGACGTGCGGCCCGCGGTGCCCCGGTCGGGGTGCGCCCACCGATCCGGACACGCCTGTGGCGCGCACCACGTGACGTCACCACGATCGAACCGGGCGGCCGTCTTCCACTAGCCTTGACGACGGGCCGCTAGCTCAACTGGCAGAGCAGCGGACTTTTAATCCGTTGGTTCAGGGTTCGAGCCCCTGGCGGCCCACCCTCTGACCTGCAAGAACAAGGCCCTCCCCAGCCCTTTCAGGGCCGGGGAGGGCCGTTGCGTGAGCGATGCGTGAGCGGTGGTGCAGAAGTGCGACCCTGGACCAACCGGCCGTAGGGCGCCGCGCCTACCGGAGCGTCGTGGCTCGCGCCCACCATCCGCGGGGCGCGAGCCACGACACGGTCAGCTGCCGGCCTGACCCACGCTGCGCAGGAACGCACGCAGCGCGGCCGGGTGGATGGGCAGCTCAACCTCAGGGTGCTTGGAGTCCCGCAGCAGGCCGAAGCCGCTCTTGATCTCGACGCAGTTCGACTCCGACCCGCTGCGGCTGGATCGCCGCCATCCGGACGGCGCAGGCTGTGCCATAGGACCTCACTCCCTCAGGGCGTGCTCGATCACCCTCAGCGAGTCTCCCTCATCCATCGCAAGCGCAAGAAGCTGGGCGCGCGTGGCCACGTAGGTGTCGGTCTGGGCGGGTTCTGCGAAGAACACGGCTGACCTGCTCAATTCGATGTGGACCATAGGTGGTTTCTCTTCGAACTCCAGGAGCAACCAGGGGCTCACCAGACCAGCATGTGCCTCAGCTCTGACAGAGATGACGCGTATGGAGACGCCGGTACGCTCGTGCGCGACGTCGAGCAGGTGGCGCAACTGGTTACGGCGAACTCTGTCGCTGCCAACGCGTCGGTGCAACACGGTTTCGTCAACGATGGCCGTGTAGTCGATCCGGTCGAGCACCTGCTGGCGGTGTTGGCGTGCCATCAGGCGAACGCCCACCTCGGCCTCGGGGATGCGATCGGCGAGCATGTACGCCCGCCCGTACTCCATCGTCTGAAGCAGCCCCGGAATCAGCAGCGGCGACCAGTCCGTGAGCGAGCGCGCCTGGGACTCCCACGTCGCCAGCGTGATCGAACTCTCGGGCAGGCCAGTGATCGTCTCCAGCCACGCTGGCTCGGTCGGGGTCCTCGCCATTGCCATCAGCCGTTCGCGTTCGGCTCCGGTGACGCCCAGCAGTGCGAGGTACGCGGCCACCTCCTCCGACTCCACCGTCCTGAGACCGGTCTCCATGCGGGACACCTTGGACTCACTCCAGCCCAACTTGCTTGCGATCGTCTTCATCGAGGTCTTGCGGGACTTCCGCAGGGCGCGCAGCTGCGCGCCGAGACCTGCCGCTTTGGCCTGGCTCATGGTGCTCCGACTCTTCTCGATTCACCCGGATGGAACTTGCACACTTGCACGCGCTGCCTCAAACTTGCGCAAGGTTCGAAGCCTTGCAGACGGAGATGGTCTCACGTCGGGGCGTGATCCTCGGAGAGGAGGGCCGCGTGGCGCATTCGATCATGGCTCTTCCTCCGTGGCCGATGAAACCGGCGCGGTCAACCCTTTCGTGTCGGGCGGTCTGGTCCGTGCACCCGGTTGGACGGACTCTTCTCGGTAACGTGCTCGTTACGCGTCGTGCCAATGGATCTCATTTGGACAGACTGCTTAAATCTTCAACTTTCCGCGTTTCTTGCTACTGGGTCAGATTGCGAATGAGGGTTGACCGCGACGCGAAACTGATTGACGCTGCAACCTTCTCAAGCTGTGGTGGCCGGGGGGCTAGCTACGGCGTGACCAGGCAAGTCCGAGTGCGACTGATCCGGGGCGGGACGTGCATCAAGACGAGATGCGCTATCGGCGAGCACTGGGTGCAGTTCTGCAAGAGTGCCGGACCGCGCGCGGCCTCACGCGACCAGACGTCGCTCGGGCGGTGAAGGATCTCATCGAGACCCCATTTACCGCTCGTACGCTCGAAGCGGTCGAGACCGGCCGTCGCGAAATTTCGTCGTGGCGACTCACTGTGTTGAGCTGGGTGCTGGAAGTCGACCACGAAGACATCATCAAGCGAGTAATCCGCGACCTGGACATCAGACCGTACGGCTCCATTTCGCTCGACGCCCGGTCGCTCGCTGGTAGTGACGCTCTGCAACCTCTGCGCGCCTGGGTGTCCGCCACGGCTGCCCTAAGGGCATCGCACGAGGTCGTGTTGCCAGCTGCGGCGATCGCTCCGCTGGCCCAGCTGTGCGGACTGTCGGTGCGCGACCTGCTCGCGCTGCTGCGGCCCCTCTCAGTTCATCCCCGACTCGTCGGTCAGGAGAACCGTCATGTCGTTTGAATGGCAATTCGTGTTGTACATCCTGGGCTGCCTCGCCGTTTGCGGGCTCATCCTTCTTGGCGTGCACCAGGCCAGCGCGCGGCGCGACGCGCGGCGCGACGCTGTACTTCTGAGCGCCGAGGCTGAGCGGCGCGACGCTGCACTCTGGCGCGCTGAGGTTGCGCGGCGCGCCGCTGCTCGCCTGGACGCCGAGGTTGAGCGGCGCGCCCGTGAAGCCCTGCGACCCCACTGCGACACGCGCCAACATGACCGTGCCGCAGTGCTGGGCGGGGGTGCTCGCCCGAGCGCGGGCACCCCCAGTCGACCGCGTCACGCTTGGGTGGCCGGCGCGGGCCAGCACAGGCAGGCGGCGTGATGGTCCGCCCGCTGATCAACGCTCTGGATGATCTTGTCGAGTGGTGGAGGTTCGGCCGCCGTCCGAGCTGGGTTGCCGCGCCCGGCGCGCCCGCCGGGCGGTGGGCGGCATGAGCGACGTGATGGCGGCCCGGCAGACCAGCCGGTACGAGCGGGTCACGGACGACGACCTCGCGGTGATCCGCGAGCAGATGTCGGCCCTGACGAACGTGTTCGTGCGGCTGCTGGGCAACGACATCCCGGCGCACGCTGCGGCCGAGCTGTTGGAGGAGCTGTCGGGCGAGGCGCGCGCCTTCGCGCGACTGTGCGAGGTGATGTCGCGTCGGATGCTGGTCCTGCCGCCGCTCCAGGTGGACGGCGTGGTGGTCGACGTCTCCGCCTCGGCAGAGGCCGTCGGCGTGAACCGGGAGCGCGCGGGCGGCGTGCCCTGACCCCGTGATCTCCGGGCCGGCCCGCGTCGGCTCGTGAGGGTGTGCGCGCCCGTCGCGCACACCGGCTGTGCCCGCCCCGCCTCCCCTCGAAGGGGCGGACACAGCCCGCTCACTATCCAGAGAGGACAGACGATGGCGGGATGGCGACTGGCTGACGACGACCCCAGACCCGCGCAGGGGCTGGACGAGGAGACCACCGAGCTGCTGGAACGGTACCTGGCCGAGTCCGACCCGGCCGGTGACGGCGACGCCGGCGCGTCGAGCCGCTGAAGCTGCTGCGGGCCGCCCGCCTCCTCGGCGGTCCGGTATGGCGTGCGCAGCCAGGGGCGCGGCGCGCACGCCCTACGCCCCCGAGTCCCGACCGGGGGCGTAGGCGGTGCCCCCTCCGTGCCAGACCCCGGAGGGGCATCCGCCCCCCTGCGTGCGGTGAGAACACCGTGGGAGCGCCGATGATCTGTGCGAAAGGGAACCAATGGGCGACGAGAGGGACGAGTGGGAGGCGTGGTGGGTGGAGCAGGCGCTGCGCGGGATCGTCCGCGACCTCTCCACCGACCCCGGCCGGGTCGAGCGGGGTACCGGGTGCCCCGTCGACGCTGCCAAGAACAAGGACAAGGACGACACCGACCGGCCCGGCAAGTAGCCGACATCGCGTAGGCGGTGGTGCAGGGGCCCTGTGGTTATGACTGTCCACTGAGGATGGAGAGACTGTGGGAAAGATCGAGGAAACCGTGAGCCGCTGGGAGTTCGGCAGCGCGCACCTTCAGTTGTGCGAGCGGTTACGCAGTGGGTGTGCGGACGTCGAGGTCGGGGACGACGCCGACGACAGCATCGAGCAGGAGGGGGTGTGGGCTCGTGACGTGGCGACCGAGCGGGCCGTCCCATGCCGAGGAGCCGGTCCGGATCGCCCGGCGTGACGTCGGCGACGTGCGGCTGGAGGCGGTGGAGTACGCACGTGACGGCGCGGGTCCGAGCGGCTGGCGGTACCTGCTGACGATGAGCGGTGGTCGTCGCTCCGGTTGGGAGATCGCCTACTTCGACCGGCCCAACATCACGTCGCTGATGGTCGCGGCCATCAGCGAGTACCTGGACCGGCACCCGATGATGGCGGCCGAGTTCGCGCGCGACCCCTACGACTGGTCCGACGTGGACATGATGCGGTGGTACGCGCACGCGGCGCTGGCCGCCGACGAGATCCTGTTCCCCGCGACCGCACGGCTCACGCTCGACCTGGGACCTGTACCGGGCGGCGTGCCGTTGCCGTTCGCGGCGGAGTGGCATGAGGCGGTGACGTGGCTGGGTGTCCTCCAGCCGACGCTGGCCGTCGTGCAGCAGACCGCGGGCGTGGCCGGTCGGCACGAGGTGATCATCGCGCTGGCGTCGGCGAGCCGGCACGTGACGCTGCGGCACCGCGAGGTGTGGCCGCTGCGGCTGGACGCCGAGTCGGTGGGCATCGACGCCGCGGAGGCCGTCGGCGACCGCGGCGCGCAGCTGCACCTGCGGCTGCGGCGCGCGGACACCGCCCGTCGCCTGGGGCAGCACGTGCCCGCGCTCACCGACCTCCAGCTGGTCCTGGCGGCGGACGATCTCGACCCCGTCCGCCGCCAGGAGGCGCTGGTGCAGCGCGCCTTGGTCCGGCGCGACCAGGGGCGGCATGGTGAGGCCGACCGCGACCTCACCGGGGCGCTCCACCTGGCCGAGGAGACGGCCAGCGCGATGGGCCAGGCCGTCGCGCTGGCCGCCCTGAGCCGGATGCGCACCGCGCGGGGCGACTGCCACCAGGGGCTGAAGCTGGCGCGGCGCGAGCTGGCGGTCCGAGCCCGCCTCGGCGTGCCGACCGGCACCGCCTACGCCCACCACAGCATCGCTCTCGCGCTCCAGGGCCTCGGCGAGCACGCCGCGGCCGTGCGCCAGTGCGACCTCGCGGACGCGATCTACCAGCAGACCGGCGGCCCGGCCGCCGACGAGGCGGATCTGCTCGACACGCTCGCCCGGTCGCTGGACCACCAGCCCGACGGGCGCGAGCGGGCCGCGGCGTGCCGGACGGCCGCCGCGCTTATCCGACAGTCCCTCGGCCTCGCCGAGGACGAGCAGCCCGGAGAGGTGCACGGATGATCGGGATCTACGAGGCGCACGAGCAGGGCACCGCTCCGATGCTCGTCACCGCCGCCGAGCGGGCCGTGACCGGTGACCGGTGGGCGGTCGCCGTCACCGACGGAGCCCGCGCCGACCCGAGTGCGCGCCAGGCCGCGCAGTTCGCGGCGCGCACGGGCGCGCAGGTCGGTGTCGACAGCGGAGCGGAGACCGCCGTGGCGGAGACGGCACAGGCGGTGGCCGCCGCCGGTCACGCGCCGGTGGATCTGGTGGTGGTCACCTCCGGCGGCGGCCCGATGATCGACGCCGCCTGGCGTGGTGGCTGCCGCGCATGGGCCGTACTGCGCCAGGGGCACGTGATGCAGCTCGGCGACGCGACCGAGCCCGAGCGGCCCGGAGTGTCCTGGTCGGTGCGGGGATCGGGAGGCTCATCGGTTCGCATCGGGCCAGTGGAGGAAATCTGCGCCGTCCTGCTGACGACGGCGAGCGTGCACGGCACCCTCGGCCGCACGGTACTGAGCCGGTGCGTCGACGACGCGCTGAGCACCCGCCGCGCGTGGGCGGTCCCATCGGCGCTGATCTCCCTGGTACGGATGTTCGAGGCCGGCCGTGAGCACGAGAACGCGGGCGCGGTGATCGTGCACACCGGGATCAGCCCGCGCAGCCGTACGTGATGCGCACGGGGGACAACCCGGTCGACAAGCCCACCCGGCTCAGCGTCAACATCAGCCCGGCCACCGAACAGGCGCTCCAGATGATCGTCGACCGCGAGGGCATCACCATGACCGAAGCGGTCCGGCGGATGGTCGGGTACGGCAAGCTCCTCTACGAGGCCAGCGTCGTCGGCGACCAGATCCTGCTGCGCCGCGGTGGAGAAACCGCACACGTCATCATCATCTGACCTCGCGAATCGAACGTGCCCTACCCCGATCGGCTCGCCGTACCGGCGGCAGTCCGCGCGCTGGCGGCGGCGAGCCGAAGCAGTTCGTAACGCGGACTGCCGTCACCCCGACGTCATCTCCAGTACCCACGAGGAGGCCACAGCATGTCCGAGCCGCAGGCTCCGATGCCGATCGCGTTCGACCCGTCGACGAGCAAGGCGACGACCGGCCCGACTTGGCACAGCGACTACGTCAAGGCGTCGCTGCACCGCATCCGGTCGTCGTCGGTGGATCAGGCGGTGGCTCAGGCCATGACCGAACAGGTGGTGCTGCTGCACTCGATCCGCCGCATCCTGGTCTGGACGCTGATCATCGTCCCGACGGTGGTCGTGGCGTTGGGGGTCGTCGTCTGGGTGGCGGCGGACTCGCAGTCGTCGGCAACCTGTGGTGGCGTCTACTCGTCCCGTTGCTGATAGGGGTTCGACGAGACGACGAGGCCCCGCACCGCCACCCTCACGGGTGGGCGGTGCGGGGCCTCGTCGTTGCTCGGGTCACGGCGCGGAGCGCCCACCGTCCGTGCCCGCGTCGACGGGCACCAGGCGGCGGCCGGCATCGTCGCGCGGATCGTGCATCGGGGTGACCAGCGGCTCGCCGCGGCGGGCGACGCCGAGCGCGGCGAGCGCGGAGGTGACGGCCGCGCCGAGGGCGGCCGTGGTGGTCAGCACGGCCTGGAGCGCGCCGGACTGCTCGGCGGTGATCGCGCCCACCGTGGCCAGCCCGGACACCGCGCCGCCGAGCACCGCCAGGCCCACGGCGAGCCGCCGCGCGATGCCCCGCAGCGGCGTCCGGTCTGGAGCGGGTGCGGTCACGCGGACACACCACCCTCAACGCCCCGACGCAGTACCTCGCGCACTGCCTCGCGGACCTGCTCGACGGACGCGCCGCCGACACCCCGCCGCGCCAGCTCCTCGGCCAGCACCGCCTCGTCCAACAGGTCGGGCAGGCGTCCGTCCAGCGCGGCCAGCAGCTCGGCGGTCTGCTCCTGCTGGGCCGCGCGCACCGCCGCGTGGGTGATGCGCTCCAGCTCGTCCGGCGTCACGTCGCGCCGGTCCGCGATCGCGGCCACCTGCGCCGCCATCGCCGTGAGCACCTGGCGCGTCGCCGCGCCGTGGCGCGCGGCCTCCGTCGCCTGCGCCTCCGCCGAGGTGAGCGCGTCGCTGGCCTTGCCCCAGCCGCGCTCACCTCGCCATACGATCTCGGTTGCCAAAGGCACGTCGTCCTCCTTGACGTCGTCGCCCTGCACGAGGGCGATGAACTCGGGCCACGGGAAGCCGGGGCCGGGGTCGGTGTGGTCGGTCTCGCCCCACGCCGCGCTGGTGTCGGCGTGGCCGCAGATGCCGTCCACGTCGCGGCGCAGATCGGCGGCGGTGATCTTGCGGACGGTGATGTCGAACTCGCGACAGCGGTCGCGGGCCCACTCGGCGGCGTGGCGCAGCATGGACAGTGGCGAGCGGACGCGCCGCCACGCACCGCGCGACCCGTCCCCGTTGCGAATCCACGGCACCCACACGTCCACGTCGTCCCTGGACAACCACTGCTCACGGCTCATGGCCGCGAACGCGCACAGCTCGATGTGCAACCCGTAGCTGTTGGCCGTCTCGCCGGCGGTCCACGCGGCACGGGCGTAGGGCACGAGCGGACCGACGACACCGCCCGCGTCCCCGGCGGCGTGCGCGGACGCCTCGCTGTTGTCGTCCAGGTAGGCCGCCATGTCGAACCGGTCGAGGATGCCTTCGCCGGTGTGCACGACGATGAAGAACGGCGGGGCCGGGCGGTCACTGGAGTAAGGAGCCAAGGAGGTCACCTCCCAAGTGGATGAGGCGGCGTGCCCGCCTCGGGATCGGTTGTGGTCACGGCGGATCGGCGGACCTCGGCGGCGACGTCCTCGGCCCGCCAGCGGGCGCGGCGCTCCTGATCCAACTGGGCGTAGACGTCGGTCAGCCGCTGCCGCACCTCGGCCAGCTCGGCGCGCACGGCCGCGACGTCGGCCGCCGCGCTTTCCCGCACGGCGCTGAGGTCCGCGCTGTACGCGTCGCGCAGCCGCGTCATCTCCGCGGCGTGTCGTTCCTCCGCGGCGTCCAGGTCGGCGCGGTAGTCACCGCGGTCGACCGTGGCGTGCCCCATAACCTGCTTGATCAGGATCACCAGGTAGGCCAGGATCGCCGTCTGCGGTGCCGCCGCGATCGCGGCGGACAGGATTTCGGGCCCCACGGCCGCTCCATTCGGATCGTGGTGTCGCACACAGTCGACGTGCGCACCTGGGTGGTTCGGGACGCAGGCACGCCTCGGCCGGTCATCCCGGTGCGCTCCGTCGGTGTGTGTCCGGTCAGGTCACGCGCCACCGGGTCAGCGAGAACCAGGAGCCGGTGTGAAGGACGGTGTTCGTGGGGTCCGCGGCGAGCTGTCCGAACTGGGGCGTCACCGTCAACCGGCTGCCTCCGCTCGCGGCGTCCGGGGTGAGAATCCAGCCGGTGACCCGCGCGACGAGCCTGGTGCCGACGCCGGCGCCGTGGCCAGCGATCCCGACCGCGGCCTCGGCGGAGCCGACGTTGTAGGTGCCCGCCAGGCTGGTGCCCGTGGCGATGTCCAACGTGGTGCCGGTGATCCGGCCCTGGGTGCCGGTGGGCACGTTCAAGGCGAACTTCACGTCGGCCGTGGTCGAGGAGCTGTACTCCAGCCAGCTGTCGACCAGGTAGTAGGCCATGCCGGACGCGTTGATCGTCATCCCGGCGAGGTCGACGAACGCGGTGGTGTTGTTGCGGGTCACGTCGGCGGTGAGCCGCGCGGTCAGCTCGCTGTCCTCGACGTAGCGGCGGGAGTCGCCGACCTGGGTGGCCCCGATCACCGTGTCCAGCGCGGGGACGTCGACCACGGCTAGCGGGACCTCCCACCGCGTGCCGTCGATCGTCACACCCGGCGCGGACGGCGACTCGGCCGCCGTGCCCTCCAGGACGTCGAACTCGATCCGGTTGTCGCCGTAGGCCGTGCGCGCGACGACCCGGTCTCGGCGGGGCAGCGTGCCGTGCGCGGTGGCGATGGGCAGGGTCAGCTCGGAGACGACCTCGCCCCAGTGTCCGCCGATCCACGCCTCACCGGTCCGGATCTTGACCTGCATCCCGGAGCCGTCGGCGTAGACCTCCAGGGTGTTGCCGACGCCGCGCAGGACACCGTGGCCCGGCGCGGAGCGGCCGAGCATGTAGTTCATGAACCGCCGCCAGGTGTCCTCCGAGACGTTGGCGCCGGGGCCGTTGTCGAACGGGGCGTAGGTGTGCGCGGGGACCGCCATCGTGCTCACCTCCGTTCCAGTTTGGACAGCCGTCCGTCGAGGTCGTGCAGCGCGCGGAACGCGCGCAGCAGGTGGGCATGGGTGGAGGAGGGAGTGCCGATCGACGGCGCGATGGTCACCCCGTCGGGGCGCAGCTGGACGCGCGCCTCGCGGATGACCTCGGTCAGGGTGATCTCGTCGACCACCGTGGACACGGTGTCGCCGACGCCGTAGTCGGTGAGGTAGGTCATGTGCTCCAGGTCGACCGGGGTGATGCCCAGGGACACCTCGCCCGCCTCGGACAGCACCTGCGCGCGGATCTCCTGGTCGAGCACACCGGTGTCGGAGGTGTCGCGCCGGTCCACCCATCGCTCGATGCGCGGCCAGCCGGCGGCGATGGACGCGGCGTCCTGGCCCTCGCGGACGGTGCGGGCGGTGCCCTCTCCGCTGCCGCCCACGACGAAGAAGTTCGCGGCCGGCTGGGAAATCGCGTACTCGTACCTGGCGAGCGTGCCCAGCTCGGTGGACAGCTTGATCCGGGACGACAGGTCCCTGGGCCGGAACACCTCGAAGACCAGGGCTGCGCCGTCCTGCCGGACGCGGAACCCGATGTCCCCGCCGGCGATCGCCAGATCCTGGAGGAACGGCAGCAACTGCTGCCACCGGCCGCGGCCGGTGACCGTGGTACCGGCCACCGGGTCGGCGGCGATCTGCAAGCCGGGTACGCGGCGGGGCGACAACGCGCCGCTGGCGGCGTTGCGGTTGACGTAGTAGAGCAGCACGGCCGAGCAGTGGCCGGTGCGCACGTCGTAGTCGCTGGTCGAGTACGGCGGGGCGGGCGTGGTGGGCTCGGGGTGCACCAGGCGGTGGCGCAACCAGACCATGTCGTCCCACCCGGTGATGCGTACCGCGTTCCCGGTCTCGTCGACCTGTCGTTCCGGCCGGCGCATCGGTCCGGAGAACACCGTGGCACCGTTGCGGACGACCTCGATCCCCCAGCCGGGCCGCACCAGCAGCCCGGCGTTGGGTGAGCGGCCGTCGATCTCCATCGCCCAGGTGCCGACGTCGCGGTGGCGCGTGTAGGTGTCCAGCTGCGCGTAGTCGTCGACCTCGGCCTCGCGGCGCAGCGCGGGCGTGCGGACGTAGACCTTCCACTCGTCGCTCACGTCACACCACCTTGTATTCGCGTCGGTAGGCCAGGCTCACCGAGGAGCTGTCGACGGCGGCGGCGCCCAGCTCGACCCGGATGACGTTGATCCCCTTGGCCAGCGACCACAGGCTGCTGGTCGTGGTGATCTCGCCGAACCAGTTGGCGGTGCCCACCCGGATGCTCTTGCGCCGGGGCCGGGTGTCGATGGTCAGCGTCTGCCCCGCCGCGAGCGCGGCCGAGGGCAGCGACAGGACCCGGCCGGTGGTCAGGTTCCGCAGTGTCAGGCCGTGTCCCGGTCCGGTG
Organism: Saccharothrix australiensis; assembly: GCF_003634935.1. Taxonomy (NCBI): domain Bacteria; kingdom Bacillati; phylum Actinomycetota; class Actinomycetes; order Pseudonocardiales; family Pseudonocardiaceae; genus Saccharothrix; species Saccharothrix australiensis. The sequence continues at coordinate 13,101 of NZ_RBXO01000002.1, read as the reverse complement.
ATCGTCCACACAGGCCACGACGGGACGTCGCCGACGTTGTCGATCGACACGTCGGCGAACACTTCCGAGCTGACCAGCCGGATCGGGAAGAACGGGAAGAACCCGCCCGGATCGGAGCCGGGCGTCCAGGGGCCCGCGGTGGTGTCGGCGACGTCGCGCCAGTAGGGCCGGTGCGACCGGAACGTCACCGTGTACTGCTGGACCTCCGGGCCGCTGGTGGACCCGAGCCGTTCGACCAGGTGCAGCCCGTCGATCGCCCGACACACCAGCTCGCGCTGATCGCCGACCGGGGTGGTGACGCGCAGCAGTCCGTCCCCGCGTTCGGGGTCCATCGCGGTCAGCAGGGCCCGCTGCCGAATCCACAGGTCGGCCTCGCTGGTGCCGGTCAGCCACAGCGTCCAGGTGTGGTCGCGGACGTCGTCGGACACGGCCCGCAGCAGCCGGCCGGGTTGCTGGGGCAGCCCGGTCTCGTCCAGCCGGGGCGGCGGCAGTCCGCGGCCGGTGACGTCCCAGTCGCAGTCCAGGGCCGTCACCAGGCCGTCAGGGTCGATCCACTCCACGACCTCGGGCATCGGGCATCACCCCCGACCCGCCGGCGGTCACAGCCCGGCCTCGTCTTCCAGCCGCCGGAACTGCGTACGCAGGTCGATCTCGCTGTTGGACGCGTTGACCACCGTCAGGTGGTAGTGCAGCGTCACCGGCGTGCCGCCGGCGCCACCCAGCCCGGCCAGCCGTTCGGCGCGCTCCAGCGCCACCGTCTGGGTGTGCGGCAGCACGTAGCCGTCACCGGCCGGAATCAACCGCTCGCGTCCCTCTTCGCCCACGGTGACCGGCTGTCCTGCCCGGACCCGGCCGCCGTGCGCGCGGCCGGGGCCGCCGAAGTCGTCCGCGACCCGCGAGTCCTGACGCGTCACCAGGTTGATGTAGAGGGTCTTGTCCCGCATCTGGCGCGCGTTGACCTCGTCGATCTTGCGGATGGCGTCGGCGTGGTCACCGGTGAGCAGGATCTCCTTGCCGTCGGGCAGCCGGTAGATCGCCGCGCCGGTCTCGGTGATCCGGCCGGTGACGCCGATGGCCGCCAGCGTGGTGGCGTCCAGCGCCTGGACCATGTTCCGCAGGCTCTCGGGCGCGTTGGTGCCGGCGGCGGCGGCCAGGCGCAGGATTTCGGCCGCCTGTGCCTGGGTCACCAGCCGTGCCCGCTCGGACTCCGACGCGCTCGCGTTCTCCGCCGCCGTCTTCTCTCCCAGCGCGGTGACCGCGCCGAGCAGGGCCTGCTCGTAGGCCAGCGACGCCTCGCGCGCCTCCAGCGAGTCGCGGCCGTGGCGGTTGGTGGCGTCGTTGAGCGCCTTCTGCGCGGACTCCACTCCCAGTAGCGCGCCGCGGTAGCCCAGCCCGGCTCCGGCCGCGCCGAGCATCACGTTCTGCTGTTCGACGATGCGGTCGGTGTGGGTCCGGGTGGCCTCGGCCGCCTCGTTGGCCTTGCGTCGCTCCTCGTCCAGAGCGGCCCGCCACGCCGCGCCCGCGGCGGCGGCTTCCGGCGAGGCGGTGCCGTACCGCTCGACGGCCTCGTTGTACTTCACCTGCGCCAGCTCGGCGCCCGTGAGGCTGTTGCGGATCTCGTCGTATCTGCGCTGCGACTCGCGGATGGTCGCGTTGTTGGCGTCGATCCGGTCGCGCAGCTCGGAGAGGTCGGAGGAGTAGGCACCGGCTGCTTTGCCCGCTCCGCGCTGGGCCGCTTCCAGCTCGCCCAGCCGCTGCCGGTATCCGGTGTTCTCCGCGCTCAGGGTCGCGATCCTGGCGCGTGCCCGGTCCGCCTCGCTGCCGCCCTTGATCAGGCTTTCGGCCAGGTGCGCGCCGTCAGCGGTCGCGGTGCGCATCCGCTCCGCGGAGATGTCCAGCACCAGCGACAGCGCGGCGACACCGGCGCCGACGATCGGGATCGCCGAGCCCACACGGGACAGCACGGTGCCCATCCGGGAGCCCGCGGACGCCACGCGTTCGCCCGCGGTGGCGCTGCCGGTCAGGCTCTCGGTCATGATCCCGGCCGACAGCGCGGTGCGCTCCAGTCGGCCGCCCAGGTCCAGCTTGCTGAAGCCGTTTCCGGCGGCGGTGAGCAGCCGCCACCCGCCGGCCGCCGCCAGGGCCACGCCCACACCGGCCCCGAGCGTGTTCTGGAACGGCTCCAGCACGGACAGGAACCCGGACACGGCGGAGATCCCGGCGCCGGCGGCGTCGGCCATGATCGGCAGCGCGCCGTCGGCCAGGCCGAGCAGCGAGTCCCCGGCGCGCTCGACGACCTGCTCGACGCGGTCCATGTGCGGTGCGGCGACATCGGCCAGGTCGCCGATGACCTCGCCCGCGTCGCCCAGGACGTCCTCGACGATGCGGCCGAAGCCGGTGATCACGCGGGCGCTGCTGTCGCTGGAGTCCGCGACGTTGTCGAAGAAGTCCGACACGCCGCTGCCGGTGTCGCGCAGCACGGACCGGAAGCCGGTCATCACCGGCCCGCTGGCCCGGACGCTCTCCAGCATCCCCGGCATGGCCTCGGCCGCCAGCTCGCCGACACCGGATGCCAGCTCGCGCACCCCGTGCGCCATCGCGGGGTCGGCGAAGATGGACTTCAGCACGGGGGCGACGTCGCGGCCCCAGGCGCGGCCCACTTCGTTGGCCGCGTATACGAAGTCGTCGACGAGCGGCGCGGACATGGTCCGGACGTCGTCGACGACGTTGTCCGCGAGGTTGGAGAAGCTGTTCGCGACCTGCTCGTTGCTCGCCACCGCCGCGGCCGCCGTGGCGCCGAACAGCACCGGCAGACCGCCGATCGCCAGGGCGGCGGCCGCGCCGCCGGCGGTCGAGGCCGCGGCCACACCGCCCATCGTCTTGATGGCGGTGGCCCCGGCCTGGTCGATGCGCTGTCCGGCCCGCTCGGCGGCGTCGCCCGCCGAGCGGAAGGCCGGCGACGCCTTGTCGATGCCGAGGATGGTGAAAACGAGGTCGCGGTTGGCCACGGCCGCTCACCTCCTCATCGCGGGAGGTGACCGGCACGCGGGTCAGTCGCCGGTGTCGCCGTCGGGGGCCGCCGCCGGTGCGGGCGCGGTGTCGGCCTGATCGCCGCCCTGCGGCCGGGTGGGGCCGTCGATCCACTCGAAGGCCAGTTCGCCCCAGGGGAACGACAGGTCCCCGAACGGCACGGGGTCGCCGGCCGCCCGGCGCGCCGCCCACAGCAGCACCTTGACCGCGACCATGTCGAGCTGGTCCAGGCCGAGCAGCACCTGGCCCCACGTGCGGCCACGGGCCAGCTCCTGGAGCGCGATGGTGTCGTCGACGGTGAGCCGGTGGACGTCCAGGTCCCACTGCTGCCCGCCGCGGCGGAACCGCAGCCACTGTCGGTTTCTGTCCACTGTGGAGCCTCTTTCAGTCGGCGAGTCGGTGCAGAACGTCGATCACGACGGCGTGCGCGGCGGTCCGCACCCGCGGGCCGTGCCGGCGGCGGGGACCGCTGAACCACTCGGGGGTGACCACCTGGGTGACCCACGGCGCGCGGCCGAAGGTCGGGTGCCTCCACCGACCCTTGTCCAGGTGGCGGGGCAGCTTGCGCTGGTCGGCCGGCATCCGGGCCTGGGCGGCGCGGATGCGCACCGCGGCGCGGGTGGGGCTGGTCGAGGCCGTGGCGCCGGTGGCGCGGGCGACCGTGTCCCGCAGCCCCGACCGGCGGTGCGCGGTGATCCGGGCCCGGTCGGTGAGGCGGCGGCGGGTGCGCAGGGCGTGCGCGGCACGTGCCTGGCGCGCCGACGCCCCGCCGCGCCGTCCGGTCCGCGTGGTGGCCAGGCGCCGCCCGGCGCGCACCGTCCTGGTCGACACCCCGCGCACCCGGTCCTGCATCTCGGTGACCACCGGCGCCGCCGCCCGGCGCATCCCGGCCGTCATCTTCCGCGTCAGGTCACCGCGCCCGGCGGCCCGGAGGTCGGCGGCCGCCCGCCGGAACGCGTCGGTGCCCGCCACGTGGAACCCCGGCACGGCACACCTCCGGGCCGGGCTACGGCGTGGTGTCGGTGGTCTGGTAGGCGATCTCCAGCGACAGCGTGCCGTTGTCGACCACCGCGAAGGGCCACGGGTTGAGCAGCTGCTGGGGCCCGTCGACGTTGGGCTCGGCGCCGTCGTAGCGGACGTTCGCGGTGACCTCCAGCGCGTAGGGCAGGGCGTCCTCGATCACGTCACCCTGGAACCTCAGCACCATCTCCGCCTCGCTTCCCGCGACGAACGCGTGGTAGACGTCCAACGAGGTGAACTCCGGCTCCACCGTGCCGGTGATCTCCCGCAGCCCGATCTCCTCGGGCCGGTCGCGCAGCGCGCTCCCCAGGAAGTACCGCTCGTCGCCCAGGGTGTTGCCGCCCTGCATCTGGAACCGGCGCACCGGCATCGCCGAGCTGTCCACGGTGAGCGAGCCCTGGATGAACGAGAACAGCTCCGCGCCGGCCGGGTAGGTCAGCTCGGCCAGCGGCGTCTCGGTGGTGGCGTCGCGGCCGATCAGCGCCACGGTGAGGGTCAACAGCTCGTTGACCGTGGCCTCCAGCGTCCACTGCCGCACTCGGCAGCCGGTGTAGGTGAACGGGCGCACCACACCGGCGGCGTCCGGTCGTCCGACCTGGACGGTGAGACCGGGCGGCAGGGTGCCGGGCGTGAACACGTGCCGGTACACCGTCGGGGAGTTCACCGCGTCCGGCTGACCGGTCGACGCACCGCCGAGCATGTGCTTGAACCACCGGCCGAAACCCCGGTCGGCGACCTCCATCGTGATGTCGCCGGTCACCGCCCGGCGACCGGCCTTCCACCGGTCGCTGCGCTGGATGAGCGTCCCGCCCCGCAGGGCGGTCGACGCGATCCGGGCGATTTCCAGCTTCAGGCTCTCCTGGCGGAACTCGACGCCGCGGTCGACCACGGCGCCGGTGGCGTAGGTCGCCTGCTCCGCGGTCATCAGCCGCGCGGAGATCCCGGTGGGAGTGGTCATCGGTCGGCGCTCCTGTCGGTGTCGCGGCCGTCGACGTCGGCGGCCTGGGCGTCGTGTTCGGACAGGCGGGCGACGAGGGCCTGGCGGTGGCCGTCGGTGGGCAGCCCGTGCCGGTCCAACTCGGCGCGCAGCTGCGCGACCTGCATGGCCGCGTAGCCGGGCGTGGCGGGCTGCGCGGGCGGGTCGGTCCACCCGGCCTGTTCGACCAGGCGCGCGCCGAGCGCGTCGGGCACCTCGACGGTGTCGCCGCGCGCGACGATCAGCCCGGCGGCGGGTACCTCCACGGCCTCGTGCGGGCCGTCGTAGCGGACGAGCACGGTCGTCCCCTCCTCTGCGGTGTTGGGCGGCCCAGGGCGGGCCGGTCAGATGCGGGCGCGGAACAGGACGGTGAAACCGACCTCGACCAGGCAGCCCTTGTCGGTCTGCACTGGGGTGTAGGTCTCCTCGCCACCCACGTCGCTCCACTGCACGGCACCACCCAGACGCGGGTCGGCTCCCGGACGGCCGGGGCGCAGCAGCTGCTCGACCGCGGCGACGATCCCGAACGCCCGGTCGCGTTCGGCCTTGACGTCGGTGTCGCCGGACCGGCTGATCGCGGTGCAGTAGATCGCGGCGGCCTCGTCCTTCGCGCCGTCGCCGAAGGTGGCGAAGGACTGCTGCGCGGTGACGGCCGGGCCGTCGTCGGGGGTGTCGCCCAGGTACAGCACCAGCTCCTCGGTCGGCTCGTCGACCGGCGGGCCGTCGATCACGGCCACGCCGTCGAGCAGCCCTCCGGGGACGGCGGCCGCGGTGCACAACGCCACCAGGGCGTCGAGCGCGGCCGGGATGGCGGAACGCGCGGGCATCAGGCGAACCCCCCGACCGGCTTGCCCAACAACTCGATCGCGCGGTTGGGGATGGCGTAGCCGATCAACGCGGCCTCGTAGTCCTCGTCACCGCCGCGACTGGGCAGCGACGAGCCGCCGCGCTGGGTCTCCCACAGGTGCTTGAGGATGATCCGCGCCGCCGCGGTGACGTGTTCGGGGATCGCGGCGTCGTCACCGGCGACGTAGCTGATCGTGTACTCACCGGCCCGGAACGCGGCGCCGCTGCGCAGCCTGAGCACCCCGGACGGAGTCCACGTCAGGTCCGCGGGCTGGTAGGTGGTGCCGCCGGCCGACAGCGGCACCATGCCGGTCACCGCCGTGATCGGCCGGTGGGTCAGCGCGATGCCCGGTCGGCCGCCGCGCGCGGTCTCCACCCGGCTGCGCCGCACCCAGGCGATCCCGGTGGTGCGCTCGACGACGACGGTGACCGCGCCGAGCCAGTCGCGCAGCTCGGCGTCGTCGGCGGTGGAGCGCAGGTTGAGCATTTCGCGGGCGTCGGCCAGCGAGATCAACCAGCCGCGGTCCGCGGGCCGCACGTCGAGGATGTCGACCTCGGCCGTGGCGTTGGCGCCGGTGGCCACCCAGCGCACGGTGTGCCGCCCGGCCTGCGCCGTCGGGTAGGACGCGGTGTAGACCCCGACCGACGGGTTGGCCACCGCCGGGGTGCTGGTGCTGCCGTCGGGCAGGGTGATGGTCAGGACGGGCGCACTGCCCGGTTCGGCCAGGGCGCCGCCGGCGTCGCGCACCTCGACCCGCAGCTGCGCGGTGTCGCCGAGGTCGTAGGCCATCAGCCGCCCGCCCCGCCGTCGTCCCGGACCTCGCCCGCGTCGCCCGGCTGCGCGTCGCCGGTGTCCTGCTCGGCATCCTGGCGCGCGGTCTCGTCCCGTGCGGTCTGCTGTTCGGCCTTGACCTTGTCCTGGCGGGCGCGGGAGCGCCTGGAGCGCGCCGCGGACATCACGACCACGTCGGGCGCGGCGCGACCGGGCGTGACACGCCGCTCGCCCGGCGCACGCGTGGCCGCCTCGATCTCCTCGCCCAGCGGCTGGAAGAACTCGGCACGGCCCTTGACGACAAGGTCGTCCGCCGCCACGGTCTGACCGGCCTTCACGACCACGCCGTCCGCCGTCATGAATCCCGACGTCGCGCGCAAGTACCTGGGTGCCATCGTCGCCTCCTGGGCGTCGCAGGGGTGACCGCGGTGCGGTACGTCGCCACCAGGACGCACCGCACCACGATCGGCTGGGGGATCAGGTGACGTTGAGCATCCGGAACGCGCGGTCGTTCACGCTGTCCGAACCGTTGCGCCAGTAGGCGAACACTCCGCGTTGGCCGCTGGGGCGGTTGTTGGCGGTGTGGAACAGGTGCGGGATCAGCTCAGTAGAGAAGCCCACCCGGTCGATGATCCAGAAGTACTGCCAGTCGCCGAGGATCGCGACCCGGTTGTCCTGGGTCGCGTTGATCACGCCGTCCATCGCCGAGGCGTTGTTGACCGGGTGCCCCAGCAGCTCGGAGGGCTGCCCCTTGCCCAGGTCGGCCCAGAAGTCGTCCAAATTGGACCCACCCGCCTGCCGCAGCGCGCTGTAAATCTTCTTGTGCGCCAACCACTGCGCCTGGTCGTAGAACCGCTCGGGCAGCTCTTCGTCCAGCTTGTAGACGTCGGCCAGGGCGAGCGTGTCCGCGGCCGCCGAGGCGATCTCGAACGCCCCACCGGCCAGGGCGGTGACGATGCCCACCGGTTCGCCGACGCCGGAACCCAGGACGAACTTGGTGTTCTCCAGGTTCACCTTGGCGTCGTTGAGCAGGAACGCCGTGTCGGCGGTCCAGTTGGGGTAGTCCCCGCCGATCTCGATGCTGAACGGCAGGAACCCACGCGCCATGTGCATCGTGATGTCCGTGTTGGCCCACACCGGGGTGTCGTCGGAGACCTCGGAGCCCTCGGCGTCGTAGGACGCGGTGACCGCGGTGGCGTTGACCGTCCGGTAGACGTCGGTGGTCGCCGTGCGCACCGTGGCGATACGCCGCAGCGGGGACACCGAGCCGTTGTCGTTGAGGATCAGCGTCGGGTCCACCGGCAGGGGGACGGCGTAGCCGCCCGCCGCGTCGGTCAGCGACGCCGCGCGCTGGAGCACGGCCAGGGCCTCGACGTCGGGGTGCCCGTTGCGGACGGCGGTCTTGAACGCCTTGGACCACGCCCGCGTGTACTCCTTGGACGAGGTGGCGATGATGTGCGCGGCGATGGCGCGGGCACCCCGGCCCTCGGCGTCGTCCTCCTCGATGTCGAACTGGTCCAGCAGCTGCGTGATGTGCTGCTTGGATGCGTCGTTGACGCCGCGGACCTTCTCCACCGCGTCCAGCGCGCGGGCCCGCAGCTCGCGGCCGGCGCGTTCCGGTGCGTCGCGGTGCAGCGACCGGGTCACCGCGTCCAGGTCCCACGGGTTGTTCCCGCGGTAACCCTGCTCGATGCCGTCCGGCTCGCCGATGGGGTCCTCGGTGCCGCGCGGCGCCATCCGCGTGCCGAACGCGGCGCGGGACCGGGCGACGCGCCCGGCGCGGGCCTCGGTCTCCGTGGCCGTCGCCAGCGCCTGGCGCGCCTCGCCCAGCTCGGTGTCCAGCGTCTCCCACCGCCGGGTCTGGTCCTCGTCGAGCGCCTGGTCCCCGGCGGTCTCGTGGATGCTGCGCAGCTCGGTCTCGATCTCGGCGATCCGGGCGCGCAGTTCGTCAATGTTCACGTCGACGAACCTCCTTTCAGGAACGGGTAGAGGGCTGCACGCCTCACGGCGTGCGTGGGTCCGCCCGAGTGGCGCGCGGCCGGGTCGGTCGGTGGTGAGTCCGCGGGTCCGGTCGACGACGGGGTGCGCGAGGCGGGCCCGTCGCTGCGGAGTGCGGTCAGGCGCGACCGCATCGCGGTGACCCGCGCAGGGTCACGGCGTGCGAGGTGGTCGTAGTAGGCGTCGGTGGCCGAGACGCAGCGCATCCCGGCCGACGCGGTCGGCGAGGCGGGCCAGGTGACCGGGCCCGCCTCGAACAGGCGGACCTCCTTGATCGTGCGCTCCGGGATGCCGTCGGGGTTGTGCGCGGACTTGCCCGGTTCCTCGTCCCACTCCTCCTTGATCACGCGGAACATGAACGACGAGCCGTAGGCGCGTGCGCGCAGACCCGGCAGCAGGTCACGGTTGTAGGAGGTGTCCCACAACCGCACGGTCGACCGCGGCGAGTCCGGCTCCTCGACCAGCTCGGTGATCTCGCCGAGCAGCTTGTCCCCGATGAAGCCGTCCATTCCGTGGTTGAACAAGGTCTTGATGTTGTGCGCGTCGACCCTGCTGGCCGCGTGGTGGGCCGCGATGGTCCGCTTGAACGCACCGGGCACCGTGCGCTCCAGGAAGTCGCCTTCCCACCAGCTCGAAATCCGGTACCAGGAGTTGAACGGGCTGAACCGCACGTCGAGCAGCCCGAGGTCGTCCTGCTCCTGGCCGTCGCCGTCGTCCCCGGCCGCGCGCAACGAACACGCCACCAGCGTGGTGCGCACGACGTCGAGGTCCGGCAGGGTCAACTGGATGGTGCTCATCACTGGCCGTCCTTGTCCTCGTCGCCGGCGGGCAGCGCGATCGGCCCGGTCTCGTTGGGCTGGTCGCCCCAGGCCACCCGCGGCAGCCGTTCCCGCTTGCGGACCTCGTTGACCGTCTTCCACCGGTGCGACAGCGCCAGCGCGTGCGCCCGGTACCGCTCCACGGTGGTGGTCTCCAGCAGCGCGTCGCGGTCGACCTCGACATACAGCGGCCTGGGCAACATCCCCGACAGCAGCCGCTCGGCCCGCTTGAGCCACTTGTTCATGCTGTAGACCAGCAGGTGCGCGTTGCGGGACTCCACGTTGGTGTAGCGCATCGACCCGCCGGTCTCGTATCCCAGGATCTCGGCGAACCCCGGCCCGTAGATCCGGGAGCACTGCGCCTCCGTCCAGTTCTGCGTCGCGAGGAACTGCGATTCCTCGGCGGTGACCTGGATGGCCTGGTAGTTCCAGCCCTTGCCCAGCACCAGCGGCTCACGCGAGCCGTACAAGGCCGCGACGAACCGGTCCTTGACGACCTTGGCCTTGTCACCGTCCAGCTCGGCCTCGTCGTTGGTCATCAGCGCCGAGGGGTGCGCACCGTCCAGGAACCACTGCTCGCCGTAGCGCGCGGCGGTGATGGACAGGCCGATCGTGGTGGCCGCGAACTGGATCGGCGACAGGCCCTGCACACGCCCGGCCACCGGGTGCACCCGCCGGTGCAGCCACCGAGACCGGTCGGTCACCGGCTCGCCGTTGACCGACCACACCTCCTGGCCCTCGCTGAGCCAGCCGCGCACCTCGTCCGGGTGGTGCAGCAGCACCTGGGTGGGGTGCCCACCGCGCGCCCGGTCGAGGATGTCGCCGTAGAGGTTGCCGCGCAGCAGCCACGACATCAGCGCCTGATACAGCCAGTCCTCGACGCCGTGCCCGTCACCGGCGGGGTCGAGCAGGTACGAGGGCAGCGGCACCCGGACCCGGTCGTCGTCCTGGCCGCGGTAGCACACGATCGGCAGCTCCGAGCCCAGCGAGGCGATCAGGTCGGTGGTGACCAACACCGCGATCGACTGCAACGACGCCTCCGCGATCGACAGGTCGACCTCGGCGAAACTGCGCGGCGCGAGCACCGGATACGGCACCGGGGAGAACTGCGTCGCCCGCCGTTCGGGGCGCGCGGCCCGCCTACCGGTCAGGAACCCCATCAGCGCTCACCCCCCGACCGCTCACGGGCCGCACGGTGGTCGTCGACGACCCGGTCCGCGAGCAGCAGCGCGCCGAGGGTGATCCACCCGGCCGGTCCGTAGACCTGCGCGGCACCCCACGACAGCGCCGCCACACCGCCCACCGCCGTGCCGTAGTCGCGCACCAGGCGCACCGCGTGCCCGGCGACGGCCGCCGCTCCCGGCAACCACCGCCGCAGGGCCTGCGGCCTGCGGATCGTCTGCACCTGTGCCTCCTCACCACACGTTGGCCAGCGGGTCGTAGGCGGCGGCCACCAGGGGCAGCCGCGACCGGTAGGCCCACCGCGCCAGGGTCACCGCCACCAACGGGCTGATGTCGCCGCTGGAGACCCGCCGGCCCCAGGCGTAGGCATCACCCAGAGGGCGGCTGATCGCGTTGGCCACGGCGACGTTGAGCGGGGTCTGTCCGATGTGGCGGATGGTGCCGACGCCCGTCTCGTCGACGTCCTGGCCCTCGTCGACGTCGGCTCGTTCGTCCGCGTCGTCGGCCTGGTCCGCGTCGTCGGGCGCGGGTCGTGGCGGGCGGCACGCGTCGGTGAACGCGGCGCACGCCGCGGCCACCTCCTGCACGGTGGGCACCGCCAGGTCACCGCGCCGGGGCTTGGCCGGGTCGTCGGGGCGGGCGATGCCGCCGGCCTTGTCGTCTTCCAACTCCAGCAGCAGCGCGCCCGCCGGGCCCTTGGCGTCCACGGCGATCGCCACCGGGTTGTAGCGCGCCTTGAGCTGCCGCAGCCGCGCGGGCACCCAGTTGGTGCCCTCCCGGTGGTCGATGACCTCGACGTGCTCCAGGCCGTCGTCGCGGACGCTGTAGACCGCGATGCACGCCCACCGGCGGTCCGGGGTGATGTCCACCGCCAGCGCGATCTCCGGCCCGCGCTTGGAGTCCTCGTCGAGCAGGTCGGGCCACTCCGCCGAGGGCACGTTCGGGTCGACCCGCACGACCTCGGTTCTGGTGACGTTGAGGTAGGCGCGGTCGAACTCCGCTCCCTTGCCCTCGGCCAGCAGCGTCTCCAGCCGGGACTGGATGCGCTCCTCGGTGATCGTGTGCCCCAGCGCGGGCATCACCATCCGCCACACCCGGCGGTCGGTGCGGTCGTAGCTGACCACGCCGTCGGCGTCGACGATCCCCTCGGCGGTCCAGTCGAACACCGCGATACGGGCGGGCCGGCCGGTCTCGAACGCCTCCTCCACCATCCGACGCGCCGCCTCGCGCTTGTCGTTGAGGTAGACCGACTTCTCGGTGCCCGCGGTGGACACCACCCACAGCTGCGGCTGCGGCCTGGTGACCATCGCGGGCTGCATCGCGTTCTCCGTTCGGCTGTCCTCCTGGGAAAACGCCTCGTCGATCACGCCCATGTCCAGCGTCGGGCCGTGGCCCGCCGTCTCGGTGTTCGACGTGATGCCCCAGCGCGACCGGTTGTGCCACTTGATGGCCTCGCGCCCGTTGGTGTAGACGACCCGCCGGATGCGCTTGGCGATCGAGGGCGCCGACTCCAGCGCGGGCACGTGGTCCTCTTCCCACTTCTCTCTCGCGGCGTTGCGGGTCTGCGCGGTGTAGAGGATGTTCTGCCGCGACCACCCGCACGCCCGCCACGCCATCACCGCCAGTTCCAGCGTGGTCTTGCCGCTCTGCCGGGGCACCATCAGCAGCACCTGGTCGTAGCGCAGCAGCCCGGTGTACGGGTCGACCTCCAGCGCGACGTCGGAGACGTAGCGCTGCCACGGCATGTACGGCGTGCCCAGCGCCGCGGCGAACTTCGCGGCCTTGCCGCCGTAGGTCTTCGCGGCCGGATCGCGGGGCGTGCCCCAGGCCGGGATGCAGTGCAGCCCGTACAGCTCGACCAGCTGCGCTCGGAGCGCCTCAGTCCGGGTCTCCAGCGTCGTCAAGGTCGTCCTCCTCGGCGGGAGGTGCTGTGCGTCCCTTCACGAGCTGGTCGACGGTGGCGCGCAGCTCGCGCGTCAGCGCCGGCAGCTTGTCGCTGCCGCGGTCGATCTCCGCCGCCAGCGCGACGGCGACCTGTACCAGTGAGCGCTCGAAGTCCTCCAGCTCGTCGTCGAACGCGGCGACGTCCGCGCGCAGCTGGGCACTCACCGGCCCGCGTGCCTCGGCGGACCGCGCGCAGTCCTGGCACGGCGGCGCGTCGTCGAACTGGAACTGCGCGGCGTGTTCGCCGAGCAGGTCCCGCACGGGCGTGGACAGCGCCGCGGCGATCAGCACCAGTTCGTCGACGGTGACCTCGCGGCGGCGGGCGCCGTCCTTGTCACGGCGGCCGGTCTCGATGTAGCCGACGACCGCGGCCGACATCGTCTGCGGCGCGCCGACATCCCACAGCTCCCGCGCCAGCTCCTCGCGCGTCATGCCCTGCCGCTTGCGGTGCGCGCGGATCGCGGCGGCGATCGCATCGCTGATCACGGTGATCCGATCGGTCATCGCAACGACCA